>NZ_JBKHKK010000066.1:0-276 GCF_046546555.1 Pedobacter sp. JCM 36344 | reverse complement strand
CAGCGCAGTCCTGTAGAGCAGGTAATGAACATTGCCCGTGCTGAACTGGGTGTTCGGGAACTGACGGGCAAGAATGATGGAATTAAAGTAGAAGCCTATTTAAAATACGTAGGCTTCAAAAAGGGAAAAACAGCCTGGTCGCCGGCTTTATTCCCTACTGATCATCTAGAGAAAGAACCCTGCGTAGGGATGGTCTTTGGGATTTACTTTAGCGATTTAAAGCGCATCGGCCACTGTGGCTTTGTAGAAAATTTACAGGGAGACTTTGTGCTTACG
>NZ_JBKHKK010000065.1:0-284 GCF_046546555.1 Pedobacter sp. JCM 36344 | reverse complement strand
CAACCCAGCTTGCTAAAGAAGCCTTCATCCGTCAGCAATATGCACCGGGATCCTGTTGTGAGTTTGATTGGGGCGAAGTGAAGCTGTATATAAAGGACAAATTATGCAGGTATTATCTGGCTGTCTTTACCAGTGCTAACAGCAATTACCGCTATGCCTTACTTTTCCAGCATCAGGATAGCCTGGCTTTCAAGGAAGCTCATATCTCCTTTTTTGAGCATGTGGGCGGGGTTTATAACCAGATGGTTTACGACAACATGCGGGTGGCAATATCACGCTTTGTA
>NZ_JBKHKK010000064.1:0-301 GCF_046546555.1 Pedobacter sp. JCM 36344 | reverse complement strand
CGTCATCGGCTTGCAGAATACGAGCAGTTTAAAAGCTCACCATTAAGTGATCAGGATAAGCCCTCTTCTTTATTGAACCAATATCTCAGAACGGGTTCAGTTTACAATAGTTCTAATCGTTCAAAACCGCGTTTAAACGATGAAGTGCTGGAGATCATCAATAAGTGTTTAGAAGAGAATACGGCAAAACGTTTAGATGGCCGTTCCAAACAACGACTCAAGAATATAGATATTCTCGAAAAGATCCATGAATTGGGATACCAGCTGAGTTATAGCAGGCTATGTGATCATATTTCCAAGA
>NZ_JBKHKK010000063.1:0-333 GCF_046546555.1 Pedobacter sp. JCM 36344 | reverse complement strand
ATACCAGGTCTATGAAAACTTCGCAAAACGTAGTGGTATTACCCATATGGGGTGTATGGCACATGCACGCCGCAAATTCTCAGAGGCAATGGACAACGATGCTTCAAGGGCTGAGTACGTGTTGAACGAACTACAGAAAGTCTATGCCATTGAACGCAGGTTCCTGGACCAGCAAATTGATGCTACACAATTACTGGCCGACAGAAATGAACAGGCAGTACCGATATTGCTAAAGCTAAAGGAATGGATGTTGGAAAATTATGTACGGGTATTGCCAAAAAGCCCTATTGGCAAAGCAATGCAGTATGCTTTATCGCGCTGGGATCAGCTATC
>NZ_JBKHKK010000062.1:0-336 GCF_046546555.1 Pedobacter sp. JCM 36344 | reverse complement strand
TGTAAGCACAAAGTCTCCCTGTAAATTTTCTACAAAGCCACAGTGGCCGATGCGCTTTAAATCGTTAAAGTAAATCCCAAAGACCATCCCTACGCAGGGTTCTTTCTCTAGATGATCAGTAGGGAATAAGGCCGGCGACCAGGCTGTTTTAGGTGCCAGATAACCTGATTGTTTAAAGACCCAACTCACATATGCAGCACACCAGGGGTTTCCCTTTTTGAAGCCTACGTATTTTAAATAGGCTTCTACTTTAACCCCATCATTTTTGCCTGTCAGTTCCCGAACACCCAGTTCAGCACGGGCAATGTTCATTACCTGCTCTACAGGACTGCGCTC
>NZ_JBKHKK010000061.1:0-423 GCF_046546555.1 Pedobacter sp. JCM 36344 | reverse complement strand
AAATGCTATCCTTATTGGGCTGATAAACACTCAACACATACCCATTATCGTTGGCTTTAGGTAACTGGATGGTATTCGCTGTCCCATCTGAGAACGTCATTTTCGCAGCGTAGGTTTTTCCTGCCTCCGGGTTGATCAGAAACGAGCCCATACCCGCATGTAAAGTTTCGAGTGCTGCTATTTCCTTATTCTCATTGTCAACGATCTTCCCTTTGACCGCCAAACCTGTCCCGTCTATTCCGGTAACCTTAAACGCCACCCTTGACAGAATCCCATTAATCAGATTCCCACTTTCAGGGAAAAACTGAACATCCGTCTGGTTCATCCCTGCCTTTATCGGAAAGTCTTTAATTACGCTTTTTTTGCTAGCACTTTCTATGGTAGTTCTGATGTAGGCACCTCTTAAGTCTACCTGCTTCTCAT
>NZ_JBKHKK010000060.1:0-423 GCF_046546555.1 Pedobacter sp. JCM 36344 | reverse complement strand
GAATGCTATCCCTATTGGGCTGATAGACACTCAACACATACCCATTATCATTTGATTTAGGTAACTGGATCGAATTCTCTGTCCCATCTGAGAACGTCATTTTCGCAGCGTAGGTTTTTCCTGCCTCCGGGTTGATCAGAAACGAGCCCATACCCGAATGCAAAGTTTCGAGTGCTGCTATTTCCTTATTCTCATTGTCAACGATCTTTCCTTTGACAGCTAAACCTATCCCGTCAATTCCAGTAGCTTTGAATGCAACCCTGGACAGAATCCCATTAATCAGATTCCCACTTTCAGGGAAAAACTGAACATCCGTCTGGTTCATACCTGCCTTTATCGGAAAGTCTTTAAGTACGCTTTTTTTGCTAGCACTTTCTATCATAGTTCTGATGTAGGCACCTCTTAAGTCTACCTGCTTCTCAC
>NZ_JBKHKK010000059.1:0-447 GCF_046546555.1 Pedobacter sp. JCM 36344 | reverse complement strand
ATCATCATATATTTTTATCCATTGGGAATAAACCTTTGCAAAAAGCATTCGACCTGTTAAGTGGTCTGGTACAGAATAGCGGTTGGTTGCAAAGCAGATGGTGGAGTATTTGTCCACTTTAAGGTTTTCTCCACTAAAGCTTTCCATACATCCTGGGTAAGAATATAGACCACTACGTTCTAGTTCCAGTCCTGCAGATGGACTTTGCTGCTGCCCGGTTAAGGTCCTTTCATTTAATTCGATTAGTCGTGACTGTAAATAAGCCTGTGCCTGCTGAAGGTTATCAAAATGATCTTTGAAAGCAAAGGTTTTGCGGCGTAAATATTCTACACTGCGTTCTACATGTCCTTTTTCGTTCCCTTTAGCTGCGTTACAGAAACGCCATTGGTATTGATACCATCGGCTCAATTCTAACAATCCGGTAGTAGGGATTTTCTCGGTACGCCC
>NZ_JBKHKK010000058.1:0-466 GCF_046546555.1 Pedobacter sp. JCM 36344 | reverse complement strand
GACCATGTAGTGTGTTGCCACGAAAGAATCTATGGCAGACATGGTTGGCAGATTGATATTGAACACTTCTTAAGCACTTTACAGCGAAAGCCGGGTGCTGCTGCAGGTTCTGTGGCCTTAAAACAAGCGCCCATCTGGGTGCAATCACTTTATCATGACCATTATCAACATGATCCACGTGCGTTTATTGAGTTGTTGCAATACCGCCAGCAGCATAATATAAGCAGTAAGGACTTATGTGACTGTGTAGCGCTGCTGGCCCGGCAATTCCCCTCCAATGTAAATAATGAACATCTGATCGCATTGCTAGGTAATCAGGTGGTACAGGAGCCTGAAATAGCAGAGCCGGATGCAATCGCCCTTCGATCTATGGAAAATCTGCTGGAACTGGCAGAGATGATGAATAATTACAACACTACCGGGATAAATATAACAAGATGAACAAAGAAACATTAGAACACATTCA
>NZ_JBKHKK010000057.1:0-483 GCF_046546555.1 Pedobacter sp. JCM 36344 | reverse complement strand
ACGATCGCGATGCACTCAACAAAAGATAAATAACAGATCACGACATCAGATCTGCAAAATGATCAGCCCCGGGCTGAGATCAGAAATACCCACTTCTTCTTGGTTTAGGATTGTCTACTTATCTAGCATCTAATTGCTGCTGTTTTTCGACTTCTCCAATGGCTCCATGATTGATCACCTTGGCAGGTGTTGGTTTAATTCAAAGAATAGTATTGGATAGGGAAAGCTAGAGTTTCCTTTTATAACAGTAATTGACTTTATTAACGCTTGTTAAGCATTAAAGTTAACAATACAGCTGATTGCATAATGGATACATTTTACATTGCTGGAAGCAATATTGAACGTGAAGAGGGAGGTATGGTTTAATTAATTTCAATGTTCGCTGTGAAGCGTGCAGAATTGTTCCTTGACGTATTATTAATTTATTTTAGTCGGAGATGAAATTTCTCCAAGATCAGTAATAAGGTTTCTAAGATTAAAAGT
>NZ_JBKHKK010000056.1:0-544 GCF_046546555.1 Pedobacter sp. JCM 36344 | reverse complement strand
CCTCTTGCACTACTTCGGTACTACACGCGATTTGACAGCACATTAGTTGGGAAAAGGGTCCCGTTTTTCCAACTAATGTGCTCTAAGTTCCCTAGTTGTTTGCTATTTGTTCCAAAAAATGTATCAAGAATGAACACCAGCACAAGTAGTTTGTACCCTTGTACGACCATCCTTATTCCATTACTTTTCTATAGATCAGATAATTCTTCAACTAAAAAAACAGACACGCAGTTAACCAGTATTTTAAGTCAAATTGTATTTCAAGTTAGTTTCCAGCGACTGCTAAATACGTGGGTAACTCTTCATTACTACGATAAGTAACATTATGCCGATACCAATTGAAATGCCGATTACTCCGGAACGCTGGATTGATCAGCGTACAACAATGCATATGTTAATGCGGAGTGATCGTCAGCTACAAAGATATTCTAAAGAAGGTCAGCTAATTTCTAAAAAGGTTGGCCGTTCCCCCTGGTATTTGGAATCCAGTATTTAGCATTTATGGAAACATCCGATGATTTTTAGTCCTTATTTCTCGGACATC
>NZ_JBKHKK010000055.1:0-570 GCF_046546555.1 Pedobacter sp. JCM 36344 | reverse complement strand
CGGTTTCCATGTACTTTGAATCAGTACTTTCTTACCTCGCTACGTTTATAAATGACATCTCTTTAATGAACTTATCGAATAAAACCTCACGGCTATCCTAAATATATCTTCGCTTTCTTCTGGTATTTGTTTCAGTCTGGTCTTTTTAGTCCCTACCTCAGTTAATACCCATTTCAGCAATTCAATCTTTCCTTTTTTAACCGTTACCAAACTCCGTTCGGTAACTCCCTTTTTGTTGGGACTGCAAAGGTAGAAATCTTTTTGACTCTGTCAAGCTTTTTTTACTCTTTTTTAGTTTCTCTCTCTTATCAGTCAAAAACCAAAAACAAAGCGCTCGATCCGCTACTCCTATCCTTTACAACCTTTTCAATGTACTAACCCCAATCTCCAAATCCTTATCACTAATCTACCCCCGAAGCGGGTTGCAAAAGTAGAAAAAAAATCAACAAGCCAAAACAATTTAAACAAGTAAATTGTATCCCAACACTAACTGCTTATCCTACAAGCATAAAAAGTTTCTATAGACCATTACGCTATTCTTTGGGGAACGAAAAACATCCAGATCAGCCA
>NZ_JBKHKK010000054.1:0-581 GCF_046546555.1 Pedobacter sp. JCM 36344 | reverse complement strand
AGGCAGGACTAAGGTCAAAGTTCTCGAACACACCATCTGCCGAACATACCGCGTGGAGTTTGTATCCATAATATCTGGCATTCTGCGAAGCACAGAAACCTTGGTTTGGGAAAGCCCCCTCCTGGTCTTTGCAGATCTTACTTCTGGTTATTCTCGCATTCTTGCATATCTCCAATGGCATCGAATCGACAATGAAATACTTCTTGCCATCATTCAGTCTTGCAGCCAGCTTTTTTCTTAGTACTTCGATGTAAGGGAACAGTTTTCTTTTTCTTCTGTTATATACACTGCGCTCTATCATACCCTCGAGCTTAGAAAATCGCAATTCTCTAAATAGCTGATATTCAGAATCTATACCCGAAGATTCCGCCACAACACTCAGCGTAATAAGCTCTAAATCAGACAACTTAGGCTTGACCGGTTTGTAATAGAAGTTGTCTATCAATGATATTTCTCTAAAGGTCTTCAGAATTAATTCGTATTTTCGTATAAGGTTGCTCATAATTATAATGACTTGGTAATCAATATAATATACTAATTTTTAGCGAAATGGGCAACCTTATTTATAATGCACTACGGGT
>NZ_JBKHKK010000053.1:0-728 GCF_046546555.1 Pedobacter sp. JCM 36344 | reverse complement strand
ATTTTGTTTGTCCCCAATTGGTATCGTTGAGTTGTCTTTAACTGTAACTAACCAACTATAAGATATTATGATATGGAAGCGCTCTCTTCTCACCTTGCTGTTCATTACAGTTTTAGGGTTTCTAGCATTTGTTCCAAAGGATGACGATCCTTTGGACAAGCTGGTTGCTGCTTTGCAGAAGTGGACGGAGATCAATCCCCAGGAAAAGGTTTACCTGCATATGGACAAGCCCTATTACGCTCTGGGTGATACCATCTGGTTTAAAGCATACGTAGTTACCGGATCCAGACACCAGCTTTCTGCTTTGAGCGGGGCGCTGTATGTTGACCTGATTACCGAAAAAGATTCAATAGTCAAAAGCTTGAAGCTTCCGGTTTCTGCAGGCTTGAGCATGGGTGACTTTACTTTAGAAGATGATTTACGGGAGGGCAATTACCGGATCAGGGCCTATACCCAGTGGATGCGCAATGCGGGGGAAGATTATTTCTTTGACCGGACCTTTACGGTTGGAACACCGATAAGCACGGAGGTTATAGGGAAATCGGCTTATGAGTATAAAACTGTGAACGGTAAGCAGGTACTTACCGCTTTGCTGAATTATACCGATGAGGGGGGCAAAGCGCTATCTGGTAAAGAGGTTCAGTATGACCTCATGATTGAAAAGCAAAGGGTCTACAGTAAATCTGCCAGGACTGATACCAGTGGCAATATTTCCATCGCTATTTCCA
>NZ_JBKHKK010000052.1:0-731 GCF_046546555.1 Pedobacter sp. JCM 36344 | reverse complement strand
GTACCCAGCTTGCCAAAGAAGCCTTTATTCGTCAGCAATATGCACCAGGATCCTGTTGTGAGTTTGATTGGGGCGAAGTGAAGCTGTATATAAAAGACAAATTATGCAGGTATTACCTAGCTGTTTTTACCAGTGCCAACAGCAATTACCGGTATGCCTTGCTTTTTCAGCATCAGGATAGCCTGGCTTTTAAAGAAGCTCATATCTGCTTTTTTGAACATGTGGGCGGGGTTTATCACCAGATGGTTTATGACAACATGCGGGTGGCGATATCGCGTTTTGTAGGTCGTACCGAGAAGATCCCTACTGCCGGATTGTTAGAACTGAGCCGATGGTATCAGTATCAATGGCGTTTCTGTAACGCAGCTAAAGGGAACGAAAAAGGACATGTAGAACGTAGTGTAGAATACTTACGTCGCAAAACCTTTGCTTTTAAAGATCATTTCGATAACCTTCAGCAGGCACAGACTTATTTACAGTCACGACTAATCGAATTAAATGAAAGGACCTTAACCGGGCAGCAGCAAAGTCCATCTGCAGGACTGGAACTAGAACGTAGTGGCCTATATTCTTACCCAGGATGTATGGAAAGCTTTAGTGGAGAAAACCTTAAAGTGGACAAATACTCCACCGTCTGCTTTGCAACCAACCGCTATTCTGTACCAGACCACTTAACAGGTCGAATGCTTTTTGCGAAGGTTTATTCCCAGTGGATAAAAATATATGATGAC
>NZ_JBKHKK010000051.1:0-736 GCF_046546555.1 Pedobacter sp. JCM 36344 | reverse complement strand
TAACAGCAGCCAGATACTCGGATCAAGTACACCTATGGAGAGATCTCCCGATTGTACTGCTCTTTGGAGGGTAAACCAGGACAAAATCAAGATCACACCGACCAGATATTTTTCCATTCCTCTCCAGGATAGCCCCTCTTTCGGGGCCATTAACTTTAATATTTTCATTGTTTTTAGAATTAAAAGGTGAGGTTAAATAAGCATGGCGGTTCCCATATGGCAACCCGCCATGCTCATCTATTACAGGCTACTGTTTAAAGAGCCCTCTAAAATTTAAACTACTGTTACAGGACCTTTGTGCTGACTGGTGCTGCATTCTTTCCCGTCTACACTGGTTACCATTGCATAGCACTGTACCACATTACCAACAAACTCTGCAGGAACAGATAAGGTATAGGTAAGGGCAGATCGCGGCACTACTTTCAACACCTGAACGTATTTAAACAAGGTTTCGCAATAGACCATAAACGTTACCAGATCTGTAGGTTTCCCGTACTCCATCGCTACATTTGCCTCCCAGGCAAATACAAGCTCCCCGTCTGTAGAAGATGTCACACCCAAATCGATCAGGTCTTCCAGATCTCCTACGCTGATGATCACCTTTGGATAGTTCATCTGAACCATTGGTGCATTACCAAGTACAGCCGACTTCAAGTGGTAAGAAGTAGCCGCGTTCATCGGCGTGATCCCCTTGTTGAATCGCTGATAACCAATGTTGATCAGTCCTTTAATGTGG
>NZ_JBKHKK010000050.1:0-736 GCF_046546555.1 Pedobacter sp. JCM 36344 | reverse complement strand
TCACATTAAAGGGCTGATCAACATTGGTTATCAGCGGTTCAACAAGGGAATTACGCCGATGAACGCGGCTACTTCTTACCACTTGAAGTCGGCTGTACTTGGTAATGCACCAATGGTTCAGATGAACTATCCAAAGGTGATCATCAGCGTAGGTGATCTGGAAGACCTGATCGATTTGGGTGTAACATCTTCTACAGACGGGGAGCTTGTATTTGCCTGGGAGGCAAATGTAGCGATGGAATACGGGAAACCTACAGATCTGGTAACGTTTATGGTCTATTGCGAAACCTTGTTTAAATACGTTCAGGTGTTGAAAGTAGTACCGCGATCTGCCCTTACCTATACCTTATCTGTTCCTGCGGAGTTTGTTGGTAATGTGGTACAGTGCTATGCAATGGTAACCAGTGTAGATGGGAAAGAATGCAGCACCAGTCAGCACAAAGGTCCTGTAACAGTAGTTTAAATTTTGGAAGGCTCTTTAAATAGTAGCCTGTAATCGATGAGCATGGCGCGTTGCCATATGGGAACCGCCATGCTTATTTAACCTCACCTTTTAATTCTAAAAACAATGAAAATATTAAAGTTAATGGCCCCGAAAGAGGGGCTGTCCTGGAGAGGAATGGAAAAATATCTGGTCGGTGTGATCTTGATTTTGTCCTGGTTTACCCTCCACAGAGCAGTACAATCGGGAGATCTCTCCATAGGTGTACTTGATCCGAGTATCTGGCTGCTTGTT
>NZ_JBKHKK010000049.1:0-753 GCF_046546555.1 Pedobacter sp. JCM 36344 | reverse complement strand
TCGCGGACATTTTGCAGAAACGGCGGACATTCGCGGACATTTTCGGCAAAGATTAGTTTAACTGATTAAAACACCATACCCTTGTATCACACCAATCAATTAACTGTATGAAAATTAATCTCTTATTAACTTTACGTTATATGCCAGATAACGAAGGTATGTTAACTTTTAAGAATCATGGCCAAAATGCCCACATTAACCGGCTTTCCAATTCTTTGGGTTTTGTTGGCAAGATGAAACACTTGAGTCATGCGATAGACCATCACGGAAAACAAGAATGCGCTTATGAACTAAGAGATTGGAAAGGCTTTCAATGGGTGCTGAATTGTACATTCCGAAAGGGAATAGTTGCCTTGGATTTATGGATGCAAAAATACGGTTTTAAAGAGCAGCTTAAGACCATATTTTCCTGGGAAGGTAACGCAGAGGAGTTTAGAGAAAGTATAAATCTTATGATAGATAAAGCCGAATCTTATAAATATTTTATAAGGGGTTAAAGGAAAGCTGATACATATCGTCGTTAACTACAGCATAACAAGGTTACGGACGCCATTCACCCATAAAAAAAAGAAACATGGGAAAGTACAAAAAAGGCATCCTCGGCTATTTCAGAGGAAAAGTAGGAACTGTAGTAGGTTCAATTTGGAAAGGTATAAACTACATGAAAAGTTTACCTGACGTGAGTAACAGTGAGCCAACGCCGGCTCAGCTAAATGCAAGGCTTAAGTTTGCAATGGTGATAGATTTTCTCTC
>NZ_JBKHKK010000048.1:0-887 GCF_046546555.1 Pedobacter sp. JCM 36344 | reverse complement strand
TGTTTATACCAGTTGAATTATGTACCAGGATTCCGATCGAAAAGTGTACCAGTTAGCGAGGCTTAAATGTAAGATATTAAGTTCAATACTGGGCAGTACATCACTGCTCAGTTAGGTAGTTTTTCTTTTATGTATTTGCCTCTGCCTTGTATCCATTCTTAGACCCCATCATACTTTTAGTCTCCTTCATCCGATAGGACTTTCCATTCATATTTACCAGGAAAGATTTGTGGGTTAGCCTATCTAATAGTGCTGCTGTTAATACGGTATCCATTCCAAAGATCTCATGCCATTTATCGAACGATTTATTAGAAGTGATGATCGTTGATTTGATGCCTGTTCTTAAAGAGATATGGTTGAAA
This sequence comes from Pedobacter sp. JCM 36344, assembly GCF_046546555.1. Classification (NCBI taxonomy): domain Bacteria; kingdom Pseudomonadati; phylum Bacteroidota; class Sphingobacteriia; order Sphingobacteriales; family Sphingobacteriaceae; genus Pedobacter; species Pedobacter sp. JCM 36344. Next base: position 525 of record NZ_JBKHKK010000048.1, on the reverse strand, counting down.
AGCATTTCAGCGCCTGGTTTATCAAAGGAGATATAGCCCAGTTCATCACATATGACCAGGTCATATTTTTCGAACTTTAGCTCCAGCGCACGCAGTGTCCTGGAAGAATGGCATTCCCTGATTTGCGTCAGCATTTTTGGAATGGAGGTAAATAGCACGCTTTTTCCTTGCTGACAAGCCTTGATCCCAAGTCCAATGGCGATATGTGTCTTGCCAGTTCCGGGGCTTCCTCCAAGAATAACATTCTGCCCGGCATCAATAAAGTCAAGGGTTTCCAGCAGCGGTAGCTGCGTCATGGCATCGGCAGGAAGTTCTGTCCTGACCAGATCCTGAAGGTATTTCAATTGTGGAAAGCCGGCGTTTCGCAGCTGGGCTTTACGTCGGTTGACCAGCCGGATTTGCTGCTCTGCCAGCAGCAGATTTAGCAGGACCTCTTCAAATGATGTATCATCCTTGATGGCAGTTGTAATAATCTGGTCAAGGTCTTTACGAAAAGCGGACAGCCTAAGTTCAGTGCTGATCTGC
>NZ_JBKHKK010000047.1:0-1050 GCF_046546555.1 Pedobacter sp. JCM 36344 | reverse complement strand
GTAAAGGTCCCTGAGCAGCATAAGTTGCAACAGGTTTTTTCCTTGCTGAGATGTTCACTTCCCTCAGCTTTTGCACCCGGTTCAACTGACCAGTCTTTTCATAAAAGTCATCGAGCTTTTTGCTGTTGTCAATGTAAGCCTTCATCACATAAGGTATGTTTGTGCTCACATCTGCAATGTTTTTGTTCTTGCTCAAGAGAACTTTAGGCACGCTGTCTAGCACCACCTCTACTTTCGTCCCATTCCTTTCTGTTCTTGCCTGAACTGTAAACTTTATGCTATCTGTTAACACCAATCCTTCAAACTTAAACCGACCATTTGCATCTGTACTTGCAGTTTCAAAGACCCCTATTTTAGTAGAAATCAAGGTGATCTTTGCAGAGGGAACCACTTTGTCATTTAAGGTTTTAACAACTCCTGAAATATCCAATCCTAAACTTTCCTTTTTGAACATTGGATCAGTTAAGTAAGCCAGGGCTGGATCTGCAACCAACTCCTTCCAAACAAACCTTCTGTACCCCTGGGTAAGCATCAGGTTATCCAATGCCCGATTCACTTCTTCGGTCTCCTTGCTGAAATAATAGTTTGGCTTTTCAACATAACCCTTTAAATCTGAAGTCAGCAGCAGATCTGAGAAAATCGTATGTTCCTTTTCTTCAGCTATTGGAACCTTATCCTCATCCGTTACGGTCACCGAAAAGCTACCCGACACCATCTTATCGTTTCTGTCCCTGGCCTCCAGTTCCAAATCTACTTTTTCCTTGCTTTTATAAATACGCTTTGAACTACTGAGCTTCAGCTGCATCCTGTCCTGCGTTTTTACAAAAGCCAAGCGCTCGTTCAATGGTTCTCCTGTGCTGCTAAAGAGCGTAAACTGTACAATACCAGATGGAAAAGAACTCTTTTGAAGCCAAAAAGAAGTTAGTTGTCTGTTGATCGTTACCGGGGAGGCCACAACGGTCTCCCCGCCAGTTTGGGCAATAAAGTTGACCTTTAATGGTGCCCCATTCGCCGCTTTCAATAATCCCGGACTAGTGCTTACCCGAACCA
>NZ_JBKHKK010000046.1:0-1124 GCF_046546555.1 Pedobacter sp. JCM 36344 | reverse complement strand
CAATTCATCTTTTTCTCCAACCTGTTTGATTTCAGCATCGGCTTTTACTAACCATGTATTTAAAGTGGGAATGCCAAGATAGAAGCGTTTGCTAAACACATAATCCTCGCCGAAGTTTTGCGACCAGTTCGTGTATGCCCTCAAGGTGTAACCGCCTTCCTGAAAGATTTTAGATATTAAAGGAATTTGAGCCGATGCCATTCCATTCTTGATTGGAACACTAATCCTTCGTACCACTTCAGAACTATCGTCGTCCAATTCAACATACAGCAAACCACTTAGTTTAGAGGCCGAGAGATTTGAACCATCCATTACGTAACCTTTAAACCATAGCGTATCGCCGATATTATAGAATGGTTTATCAGTATGGAGATAGACTTTTTCAACAGGCAATCGCTTCCTTAAAGTATCCAACGCTGTAGTAATAAATTTTGCTTGCAGATCAACTTTGGGAATATCCGCAAGCGTTGGCGCACCATCCCCTTCTACAGAATAATTGTAAACCTGTCTGCCTAATTCCCCTTCTGCGTTTATTCCTTCGACTACCACTTTGTAGTTACCGGGTCCATCTGCATTAAAATAACTTAAACTTGCTTTCCCAGTAGAATAGGTCTTTAAATTAGCGTTCCAGTAAATTGTAGAACGATAGTCGGGCAGCGTATTTTCGCCACCCGGTCTGTCGTAACGAGGGGTATAGAACTCTTTTGCTTTATTAAAACCCTTAGGGGATATGTTAGCAATACTAGGGTTGTATTGTTTACGTTGTAATCCCCGGTTGGTATAAATAAATAGGGCAGGAATTGGAACTCCATCAGGGCTGACGGTAGCCATCAAGGCTAAATTGTTCCTAACCACTTCTATTTTTACTATATCTATTGGATCTATAACATTGCTATCATATATCCCTTGAAGCTCTCCGCAGTCTGTAATCAGTCGACCATTCAGTATTGTAAGCATTAGTTGATTCCTATAGGTAGGGTAATTAAGAATTATGATTGGCAGACTGCAACCATACTCTTTAAAAGTAACGCCCCCCAGATTACCCTGTAAGCATATACCGAGATTCGCACAGAGTTCAGGCTTCTCTATAACATAAGTCTGATCTGAAGACCCTTCTGGAATTT
>NZ_JBKHKK010000045.1:0-1124 GCF_046546555.1 Pedobacter sp. JCM 36344 | reverse complement strand
TAATTCATCTTTTTCTCCAACCTGTTTGATCTCTGCACTTGCTTTAACCAGCCATGTATTTAAAGTTGGGACGCCTAAATAAAAGCGTTTGCTGAAAACATAATCCTCGCCGAAGTTTTGCGACCAGTTCGTGTAGGCCCTCAAGGTGTAACCGCCTTCCTGAAAGATTTTAGATATTAAAGGAATTTGCGCCGATGCCATTCCATTCTTGATTGGAACACTAATCCTTCGTACCACTTCAGAACTATCGTCGTCTAATTCAACATACAGCAAACCACTTAGTTTAGAGGCCGAGAGATTTGAACCATCCATTACGTAACCTTTAAACCAAAGTGTATCGCCAATATTATAGAATGGCTTATCAGTGTGAAGATAAACTTTTTCAACAGGCAAGCGCTTCCGTAAAGTATCCAACGCTGTAGTAATAAATTTTGCTTGCAGATCAACTTTGGGAATATCCGCAAGCGTTGGCGCACCATCCCCTTCAACAGAATAATTGTAAACCTGTCTGCCTAACTCTCCCTCAGCATTGATACCTTCCACTACAACTTTGTAGTTACCGGGTCCATCTGCATTAAAATAACTTAAACTTGCTTTCCCTGTAGAATAAGTTTTCAGATTTGCATTCCAGTAGATAGTAGAACGATAGTCGGGCAGCGTATTTTCGCCACCCGGCCTGTCGTAACGAGGGGTATAGAATTCTCTTGCTTTATTAAATCCCTTAGGGGATATGTTAGCGATACTAGGGTTGTATTGTTTACGCTGTAATCCCCGGTTGGTATAAATAAATAGGGCAGGGATGGGAGAACCGTCAGGACTGACGGTAGCCATCAACGCTAAGTTATTCCTAACTACTTCTATTTTTACAATGTCTAATGGATCTATAACATTGCTATCATATATCCCCTGGAGTTCTCCACAGTCTGTAATCAGTCGACCATTCAGAATTGTAAGCATGGGTACATTCCTATAGGTGGGGTAATTAAAAACCTTAATTGTTGGACTACAATCATAAACTTTAAAAACAACACCTCCTAAATTGCCCTGTAAGCATATACCAAGATTCGCGCAGAGTTCTGGACTTTTAATCACGTAAGTCTGATCTGAAGACCCTTCAGGAATTC
>NZ_JBKHKK010000044.1:0-1309 GCF_046546555.1 Pedobacter sp. JCM 36344 | reverse complement strand
CATTAATCCATGATTTTGCAACTAGTGTTTTTTATCAAAATACCTTTGACGCTTTAGCTGAGAATATCTTCGACAATTACAAAAGAGATATTGATTTACTTATAGCTCAAAACTTAGGTGATATAATCGAACAGATACCTTCTGTAATTTCTCGACTTGCTGAAAATAACACAGAATCAATAAGCCAGGCTTTGACAACATGTAGAAGAATAATCGATTCTTTTGCTGATCATATCTATCCAGCAACTGATTCGTCAATAACTATTGGTGGAAATGAACTTTCATTAAAAAAAGACAAAGTTCAAAATAGAATAAATGCTTACATTAACAATCGCTGTGATAGTGAATCAAGAAGAAAAAAATTAAGGCAAAACCTTTCAAACTTGTACGAACGAGTGTCTGCAGGCGTCCATTCTGACGTGGATATGCATGAAGCGAAGAGCTTGTTCTTCAATACTTACCTTTTGCTAGGTGAGATCCTGTCTTTAAACAAATAATTGATAACAGCCAGTATTTGATTAATACGTCCCGTAAATATCATCTTTATAAAGGCGATACAGAACGTTTCAAAAACTACGAAAAAGTACAAATCCAAAACCCAAACTAGCGTTTTAAGAAGACCAAATAAAATTTACTTTTGGATATGATTTACTTATAACTCTGGCAATACGTCCTTCAAACGCTCGTCATTTATCTCACCTAAGCCTTTTATATAGTCAAAGACAATTGTAAATCTAAAGTAAAAGCGTAAATTACATCAACATTAACACGGTCTTTGATAGTACATAGATAGTACATATTTCAAGTTTCTAGCAAAAACAAGCTTTAAACCATAACAGAAAGAATTTTCACCTGCCTTACAAGCAGGGGGTCACTGGTTGGAACCCAATATCTCCAACCAACTAAAAGCCTTTCAATGCAAATTGAGAGGCTTTTTTGCATTAAGGGGAATTTTTATAGGTGCGTGGTGCATGTAAAGTTCAATTTAGGACGATGTCAAGTTTTTCCAGGACTAGTGTAAAGCTATTCTAGCACTATACAAATCGTTTAAAAATTGCACCTGCTACTGCACTAACGGCGCACTAACAGGGGGCAAAGAGCACACTCGTTGGGAAAAGGCATGGTTTTGCCCAACGAGTGTGCTCTGAGTTACCTAGTTGTTTCCTAGTTATTCAGACCACAGCCTGCTCGTTAAAGTAAATTTGGAATGAGGACCGATGGTAGTCGTTTCTTATAATGAAAGTAAATAAATTCAATAAAAAGAAGAAATAGAAAATAAACATGTTATTATTATGAAATAATTTGTTTT
>NZ_JBKHKK010000043.1:0-1341 GCF_046546555.1 Pedobacter sp. JCM 36344 | reverse complement strand
CAATAGTGTCCTAAACGTTTTAAAGAATTGATTAAAGTAGTTGATTATATTGAAACAGGGATGATTTAAGCAATATTTAGAAAAGGATCCCCTGTACGTAGAAATTTGGTTTCACTTTTGGCGGTTCATCAAAAGGCTTGTCGAGCCATTCCTGCAGGCTTATCTTAACAAAAATGTTAAGTCTTATGAAAGCCACCAGGTTTGAGAGGTGCCACTTATATTTGGCCATCGCCTTGAGTGCTTTTAAGATAAGTATGGTGATCAGCGCAGTCCATATTTGTATCATCACTGCATTTTCGGTTGTTCCAACGAAGGATTTGATATGCAGGTTTTGCTTAATTTCCCGAAAGAAAATTTCAATCTGCCAGCGGCTTTTATAAGGCTCGCTAATGGTATTGGCTGTCCAGGTCATTTGGTTGGTAATGAGTTCTATTGTTTGTTTGTTTTCATCGTCCCAGATGGCCATCCTTCTGAGTTTCTTGCCATATTTCTTTCTGGATGCAGGGGCTTTTAGTTCAATCAGTTCATCTATGATAATGTTCTGGTGCCTGTTTTCAGGAAGTGCCAGTTCGCATTTGGATTCGTACTGAAGGTTTTTTTTATGCCTGATGACAAAGAACACACCCTTGCTGTCCCAGACATTCAGCAGATAGAAATCATTGTAGAAACGGTCTGCCACGATTACACTCCCCTTATGAAGGGGCATCTGGTAAGCTCCTTTATTATCTGCTGTTTTACCATCTGTTATATTCGCGTAAGCCGGCAGGTTACCATCATAATCCAATAAAGTGTGCATTTTAACAGCCCCTTTGGTCGTTTTGTACTTTGCCCAGTCAAATAAGGACAGGCACAGACTGATGGTGGTGGAATCCAGTAAAAAGATTTTGGACTTGATCCTAAACTTTACCTGCTTAAAACCAGCCTGCTGTCCCAGACTTTCCAACAGAGAAAAATAGTAATCTTTAAAAAGGGTATAATCCCTGTGCTTATTCTGGTAACTGACGCTGGATTTTGAGAGGGCTTTTTGTACGCCCATATGATTTAGGTTGCCCGTAGCAGAACGAAGTCCGTTACTGATATCACGTACCGATTGGCTTTTAGCAAATTGACAGAAAAGTATTGAGACCAGATGCGTCCAGCTATTATAACCTTTATTGTGCTTGTCTGTTCCTTTAACCAAAGACAGTTTATTGAACTTTGAACGGTCCAACTTTGAAATAATTTGTGAAAACAACGTTATATTTACCATGGAGAAAGGGGTTGGTTTTTTTGTGCACCTCAAAGGTAAACTTTGAGTTAAAAAACTCCCTTTCTTTTTTCAGTGTTTAGGACGCCATTGAT
>NZ_JBKHKK010000042.1:0-1381 GCF_046546555.1 Pedobacter sp. JCM 36344 | reverse complement strand
TGTATAGTCCTAGAATAGCTTTACACTAGTCCTGGAAAAACTTGACATCGTCCTAAATTGAACTTTACATGTCCTGGTTAAACATTACATGCTAATTATCCCCTAATATAGCAATGGAATTTTGTTGTTGTTGAATTTTACGGTCCCATTTTTCTTTTCTATAGTTTTTCCAATTTTTGTTTAATTCTCCCAGCTTTTTGTGCGCTTGCACAGGTGTTAAATATCCCAGGCTTGCATGCGGCCTGATCGTGTTATAGCTGCTGATTACTTTGTCTAATTTGACTTTTAAGCTTTCGAATGATCCTGTGTTACGGTCAATACTGAATTCAGTTTTAAGTATTCCATTTACTCTTTCTGCCATTGCATTTTCATAAGGATCACCATTCTTAGTCATGCTGATAGCGATATTGTTATTTTTAAGTACATCGACATAAGCCTTACTGCAATATTGTGATCCTCTGTCAGAATGGTGCATCAGTGGTAAATCTTGTGTATTTCTCTTCTCAATTGCCATTTTTAAGGCTTGCAGACAACCTTCTGTAGAAAGATCATTATGCAGGTGATAACCCATAATTTGCCTTGAATAGGCATCTGTGATCAGGCTAAGATATACGAAAGTCCGGTTGTCATACTTTTTCATCCAATGGTTAGAGTCTGTTGTAATGAAGCGCCTGCGTCTTCTGGCAACTAATAAGCCATTTGCTGCCAGAAGATCAAAGAGATAATCTCTGCCCACAGCAATATTGTGCTCCAGTAAAATATTCTGAAGCAGATAGTGAAGCTTCCTTGTTCCGATGCCCGGGAGGTCATTGCGGAGTTTGTTAACTTCCTGTAATACAATATCTCTGGTGAGTATATCTTTTTCTGTTTTGCGCTGGCTATCGTACCATGCATTTCTACTTTTGCCAAACAATGAACATAGTGTTTGCACACTAATGCCCTGCTCTTCTTTAATGAGCTGGGTCACTGTTTGGCACCAAGCTTTTTTCTTATATCCACCTTAAACTGGTCACTAGCGATATCTACCATGACTTCAAATGCCCGGATCTTCAGCCTGGCCATTTCCAGTTCTTTTTGCATTTCGGTAAGCTGGAGTTGCTTTTCAGGGATTACACTTGAATCCTGGAGGTCGGAAAGTTCCTGCTCGGCATTCTTATATGCCCTTAGCCAACTATTAATTGTCTCGCGGCAATCTATACTGTATTTTAGCTGGACATCGCTTATCGTTGATCTTCCCGAAATGATTTCTCTAACGATCTTATTCTTTTCAGCTCGGCTGCGCCTTTTCTTCTTTTGTTCAAAATAGGTGCTGCTAGCATAACTCTCAATCCATTTGTTTACTGTATTAACAGATAAACTATGACGTTCACAGACCATCTTG
>NZ_JBKHKK010000041.1:0-1582 GCF_046546555.1 Pedobacter sp. JCM 36344 | reverse complement strand
ACAGTACCGGTTTTATCACCCATGTTCCAAAAATCAGGATGGCGTCCCTCAAACTCTGTTTTTGTCCATGCAGCCCAAATTCCATGATGATGTTTATGAATCAACGGATAATCATCAGCGACTGAAAGACCAGACGGGGAGAAAATTGGAAAAATATATCCTCCCCGACGGAATACAGAATCAACTCCAGAAGGTAAATCTTTTTTGCCGTTTTGCAGGCTTATTACCTGTTTACCTTTAATTATAAACTTTGCTTCTGTTTCTGTTAATGAAATTTCCGATTTGGTTCCTGCAGTTGATTCTTCAATAGCTTTAAGGTATTTAACCTCTCTGGGGCGAAGACTTATAATAGTGCAGGCAAATCCATCTTTCAAAAATTGAACCGGGTGCTTCTGCTTATTTTTATCTAAAAGGTATATATTTTCTGAGCCGTTTTTAGGTTTTAATCGGAAATAGACTATGCTATTTACTCGTAAATAATTATCATTTGTGATTTTGATATTTTCTGATAATTGGGCAGACGCATTCAGCAATACACCTGCTATCAAACAAAGGGTTAAGAATAGCTTCATATTTGTTAGTAATATAATTTATCGTTATAATGAAATCTGCATTGGATTACAGAACATTTTTGACTCTAACCTTTGACTCCTGAAACCTGATACACAAATTTGTGCTCTTCTATTAAAGGCTTTCATAATAAGCGATCGGCTCTAAATAAAAAATAACTTAGGTTTGAAGAGTTTTAAATAGTTGACTTCATTGCACCAGTTCTGACCATTAGTAGCTCTTCCTCTTTACAGGGATTCAAATATAATATTGTTTGTAAAAGTGCAAAATATAACAAGAAGAGGCAAACCATCATAATGTGTTTTTCTCCATCAAGTTAACGTCATAGTTATATAATAGTGTTAACGTGCTGTGCGATTAAAAAGCGAGTGCATATTCAAGCTGATTAATGGGTTTGTTGTATTTGATTTTGATAGCCTGCAAGCAAGTAACAGCGGCAAGTTTGGTAAATATTCTCATAGCTAAACCCTTCAAAGATTTAGCATAACTTCTTTTAAGCATGAACTGGTCTCACAGCTGAGCGAATAAGGTTTCAATCCTTTTTCTACATTTCCTGAATACAGGCTCAAATGGTTGTTTGTCTTTTTGATTATTACGCATAGGAGTCTTTAACTGAATTTCAACTGTATTGAATAAATCTAACTGACTGGTTTCGGATAAATACCCCCTGTCACCAATCAGTGCGCAATTATTTAATTTAGAGTGCTTTATGTCATTCAGATAATGGATGTCATGTTTGCTTGCTTTACTGATGTCCATGGAGTAGAACACCCCTTTTACAGAAGTAACCAGATGAAGTTTATATCCAAAATACCAAGTCTTATTCACTGCGGAATACCCTTTATCAGGAGCTGTATCAAAGTTTTCCCTGCATATTCTTGAGGATTTTTCCCGAACGATTTTACAGATTGGAACAGGAATAGAATCTACAATAAATACATTTTCTCCTTCATTCATTTGTTTGGCCAGGTGTTCATTAAGCTGCTGCAACCAGGGAAAGATTACTTTTCTT
>NZ_JBKHKK010000040.1:0-1738 GCF_046546555.1 Pedobacter sp. JCM 36344 | reverse complement strand
CCATCAGTCTGGAGATATCCGGTAAAGTTTTTAAGGCATTCTTCAGGGCCTTCTCTACCTCGGCCCGGTCTGTAATCAAAGAAGACCTGTTTACTTAAATGGGCGTAATAAAGCCAGTAAAAACCTTTGTGGGTACTGCCTTTTTTATCTTTGTCCAGCACTTTAATCGGGGACTCGTCCACCTGAAGGTAATTACTTTTGAGTACTTCGTTTTTGAGCTGCTGATATAAAGGATCCAGCAAAGTACAACAAGCAGTCAGCCATCCTGAAATGGTGGAGGCTGCTAAAGTAACCCCTTCACGCTTGAAACGTTCTACCTGACGGTATAGTGGAAGGTGATCAACATATTTATCAATAATAATCTGGGCCAGCAGGCCAGGGCCGGCAATTCCTTTCTCAATAGGTCGTGATGGCAATACTGCTACGATAAATTCATCGGTATTTTTGCGTACAAATTTCGGACGGATATACTGCCTTACAAACAGTTTTCCTGGTATGTATTCGAGTTCTTCGGTGATTTCCCTGCCAACCTCGCGATATCCGGTAAGGTCCGTATCTGGTAAAAGGATGTTCTCTTCCCTTGGAAGGGATGCAGGAAAAGCTGTCCTGCCTGGATGTGAAGATACACTTAAGGCAGCTTTTTTGCGGGTGTAATTAATCTTCTGGGTCAGCTGCTCAGCAGTAAGTGGCTTTGGAGATTCATCTTCAAAAGAAAGCTGCATCTGATCGGCTGAACCCTGACCCTGAAAGCGTTCACTTTTAGCACCGAACACTAACATTTTCAACTTAGAAAGCTCATGTTTAAGCTGCATGTTTTCTGCAGCGTACTGATCGATAATCACATCTTTTTTGGCAGATTCCTGTAAGGTCTGGTTCAGGACGGCTACCACCTCGTTGAGCTTTTTCATCAGCTCATCGGGGTTAAAAACAGTCTCTGAAACATGTTCGATCATGACCTAAAAATACGCATTTTGGCCCGTTCAGGCAAGTTATTTATCAATTTTAGCCTGTTTTTTTTAAGCTAAAACGCTTGCGCCGCTTTACACTTTTTAGGCTGATCCCGCGCAGGATCAATAGTAAATCCTCACTGCTCATTTCTACAGAACTAGCCTGGGTTGCGGCAAGGGGAAGTTCATAAGTTCCTGCCTCTAATCGCTTGTGGTAGATCGCGAACCCATCGCCTTCAAAGTGCAATAGCTTTACCATATTACGCTTACGATTGAAAAAGATAAAGATCTCCCCACCGGTAGGATCAATGGAAAGCTCTCTCCTAACCGTACCACTCAAGCTGTCCATTCCACAACGGAAATCGGTAATTCCACGGTAGATATAATAACGGTAACCGGAATTCAGGCTCAGCATTAGTCCAGCAGGCTTTTTATAAAACCAGCATCTACAGCACCATGAAACTGAATGCGGGTACCATCCACACGGATAATCTCAACTTTACAATCAGAAGATGGCTCTTTGATCGCCACCGATAGAAAACCACCTGAAGGTGCTTTGCCTTTGGAATCTCCGGAATGAAACTTGCGAACCCAATAGTTGAACTTATGAAAAGTAATCCCATGCAGCGTGCAGAAGCCTATTTGACTTAAACCACTTTGCTGCCAACTCTGGTAGTGACCAAACATTTCTTGATGCACTGTGCTATTTCTTCTCATTTTGCTATGTTTTAATAAAGCAAAGCTACCTAATCAAGATACCCGGGGAAAGAGGTGAACGGCCGAACGCTTAC
>NZ_JBKHKK010000039.1:0-1838 GCF_046546555.1 Pedobacter sp. JCM 36344 | reverse complement strand
TTCCGGTTAAAATTGCAGCGATGGATTAACCGTGGAAATTCAGTTGAATAATCTTGTTTAAGTTTGACAAACAAGTAATTTTCTGAGTCAATACCTATAGATTCAACGGTTAATACCAAAGCAATAATCTCACAATCAGATAGTTTTGGTTTTCTAGGATAAAATCTAAAGTTATTGTCCTCATTAATAGAGGATTTAAAAACAGATTTGGTTATTTCTAAAAATTGATTGAAATTGGTCGAAAGGTTGTGCATAAAGAGTAATTTACTTGGTCGTAATTCCTATTTAAATACTGATTTTCAGTATTATGCACAACTTTTTTATCCATTTTAGTCTCTTTTTTAATCGCACAATACGTTAGTAATAAGGAATTTATTAACGAAAAGCCAGTTACGCTAAACCAACAGGATTGAAAGTAGTTTTTAATTGCAAGAAAAAATCTTGATAAATATTATTGAGATAAGGATTTAGTAATGTACTCCCCGTTGTTAGGACGACAATCCTTACAATGTTAATTATTTAATTTTATTGTTGTTGCTTGAGGTGAGGAAATGTGGTAAACTCCCTTCAGCGTTTTCCATATATCCTCACCCTTTTCTTTTTTGCTCCTTTTTCTTTTATACTCATGCGGCCAATTGTGTATAACTATCAAATGGGGTTTGTCTTTTCAATGAGGTATGCCTCCTGATATTATTGTAGAAATTGATGTAATCCTGTATACCCCTGAACAATTCCAGACTATCATCCGCGGGCTTCAAATACACGTGCTCGTATTTCAGGCTACGCCAGAAACGTTCGATGTAAATGTTATCCAATGCTCTTCCTTTTCCATCCATGGATATCTGTATTTAATTACTTATCAACACATTGGTAAACTCCTCTGAGGTGAATTGGCTGCCCTGATCGGTATTAAATATCTCCGGCTTTCCGTGTAATGCTATAGTTTCTTTTACTACATCCGCACACCAGCCAGCATCCATGGTATTGGAAACGCTCCAGTTTAGAATGTATCGGCTTTTCAAGTCAATAATGGCCATCATGTACATAAAACCCTTTTTCATGGGAATATAAGAGATGTCGGTTTGCCATACCTGGTTTACCCTTTTAATGATCAGCCCCCTTAACAGATATGGATAAATCTTGTGTGCCTTATTGCCAATGCTTAACTTTTTAGCGGGATATACGGCCATAAGCCCCATGAGACGCATTAACCTTCGTATTCGCTTTACATTGACCTTATGGCCTTCACTCATGCATAAATAAGCACAGATAGTCAGAACGCCGCTATGAGGATGTTCAAGAAAGTATTTGTCGATCAGTTTTCATCAGATCCAGGTTCAGTTCACTTTCCCCTTCAGGGGCATAGTAGAAGCCTGAACGGTGAATACCAAGCATCATGCATTGTTCAGTAATATTAAACTTCGAGTCTTTTACCACCATTTGCCTGCGCTCAATGATACCGCACTTCATAACAACTTTTTTTTTAACCACTCATTTTGCATCTGAAGCTTACCGATCTGCTCAAATAAACGGGCTTCATTTGCCTCAGCATCTTTGTTGATTGATGGTTTCTCGGAAAACAACATCGAGCTGTTATCAACAAATTGCTTCTTCCAAAGGGAAATCTGTGTAGGATGAAGATCATACTGAACCGCGAGTTCTGCAAGTGTCTTCTGCTCCTTTAACGCTTCTAAGGATACTTTCGCTTTGAATTCTGCGCTGAATTTCTTTCTGCTTACTTTTTTCATCCTGTTTAAATTTACGGCCTTTTTTATAACCTTAAACTATCGACCAAATATTCGGGAGTATTGTAGTCAAAAACGTAGAATTCTTCCTTT
>NZ_JBKHKK010000038.1:0-1948 GCF_046546555.1 Pedobacter sp. JCM 36344 | reverse complement strand
AGGGCTTAGTTTACTTAGTATCCCAGATTAGAATACCCTGCAGATTACTCTAAAGGGTATTTTGATTAAGATCTGGCATCGACCTACTCTCCCACGTGTTACCGCAGTACCATCGGCTCTGGTGGGCTTCCCTACCTGTTTGCATTAGCGCTGATCATCCTTTTGCTCTTGTTTAAAACAGAAATAGTTTTTATCTATTTCTATGTTTACACAGAACCCGCCCCGCCCCATGCGCATGCTCTCTTTGACTTTGTATTTTACCTGTGATTAGGCCATTACATTGGTAGGATGGAATCTGTGCTTTTATTACATTGCTACTCCTAGGTCCAGACTGGTGGCCTTGCCACTTCAAGATTGAGGCCTATACAAAGGTTGCTCCAGGGCAATGTTAGGATAACAGCTTTTAATAAAGCCAGAATGAGCTGAGAATGAGTTACACTTTTTTATTACCGTTTCGCTATCAAGATCCAAGACGCAAACAATATAATATCCGTGTCTTGCTATTTTAAGGTTTTTATTCAATAATTCCTGTTGATTTTTAACGTCTGCATATTTATAGCCGAGGTCAATGTCTAAGAATATTATCCGTAGCATACTGGTTTATATTTGATTTCTCTAAATATACTATGTAACATAGCCTACGGATTGCAATGAGCACACGGTTGTATAGCATTTTCACAATATTTCTCGGAATTGATGTTCGTATGTGATGATTATTGTAAGTATTTGAGAAACAACTTTCTAACCATAGCCGGTGTTGGGCCACGCTTCTAGATAGCGTGGTTATTCAGGAAGCGTTTTTAACAGCTCCTTGGCAGGAACCAATTCAAAAGTTCCATCCTTTTTTCCTATTACGAGACTGTCATCACGTAAAGCTGCCTCTTCAGTCATTTTACGCAATGCTATTTTGAGACCAAACATAACTTTATCCGTAAATGATGCTTCAGGACCTATTTCTATAGTTTTATCCATTACTTACTTTCTTAATAGAATCCCAAATTTCGTTATTAATAACCGCTTTTCCTAAGCTATCAAACCTTGCTATTATCTGAGGTAAATTATCCATATTGTCAACTAGCATCCACTGATCACAAATTGGCATATACAAATTATATAAGTTGCGAATTCCTCTATAGTACCTTCGTTCAATAATATCAGAAGGAATATGGTGACCACCATTTGAAACACGTGCCTTCGAAAGTCTTTTCCATCTCTTCAGAAATATATGCAGCGATATCCTGCGCCCATACCCAGGGTAGGTGGGTAGACTATTCCGGTAGCGTTTCCGAAAGTTAGAAAAGATCTGAGTGACTGCCTACTCTTACTAAAATAATTTCATTTTCCGGGGTGATTTCGAGCCAAATGATCAGGAGATCACCTTTGATGTGGCATTCCCAATTGTCTTTGTAGTTTCCTGATAATTTGTGGGCTCTAAACTTTTGCGGAAGTCCTTCCGCACCCTTTACAATTAGCTCGTTTTGTAAAAAAGCAATAATAAGGTTCAGATCCTTCAGGGAACGTTTCTTGATTAACTTAAGATCTTTCTCAAACCTATTGGTAAAACTTAAGGTGTACATTAAAGTCCTTTAAAGAACGAGTCAAGATTGGTGATTTTTTTAGTCTTCCGCAATCTGCCATCGGAAATAGCCTTTTTGGTCGCCAAATTTGGATGTAGATCTTCCTCAAGAACTTCGAGAATTTTAACGTTAAGCCTTTTAGCAAGTCTCTCGAACAAGTCTCTATCTTTATCTGATATTTGAATAGTTAAGGTTGTCATAATTACTTCTAATAGCTGTTCAACAATTTATTTCATGACAAAAATACTGATTTAACTGCCTATAAACAAGAATACCCTGCAGATTACTCTACAGGGTATTTTGATTAAGATCTGGCACCGACCTACTCTCCCACGTGTTACCGCAGTACCATCGGCTCTGGTGGGCTTAAC
>NZ_JBKHKK010000037.1:0-2485 GCF_046546555.1 Pedobacter sp. JCM 36344 | reverse complement strand
TGCATATATCGATGATTCCGGGCCAAGCGTATCGCTTGAAGATGGGCCAGTCGTATCGTTGATACCGGGCCAGTAATTATAGGATTATTTTTTCACTTTTCTCAAGGATTCCCCTGATAAACTTATGCGGTGTGCACTATGGACAAGTCGATCCAGGATGGCATCAGCAATTGTTCCCTCACCAATCACTTCATACCATGTGCTTACCGGTAGCTGAGAGGCAATAATGGTTGATTTCTTATTATGCCTGTCTTCAATAATTTCCATTAACAGATCCCTTTGCGGCTTATCTAGATTCTGCAAACCAAAATCATCCAGGATTAACAGATCCTGTTTTTCTATACGTGCGATTTCTTTATATAAAGAGTTGTCAGCCTTGGCACCATGTAACCTGGTGAAAAGTTTAGACGTGTTATAATATGCTACCTTGTAGCCCATAGCACAAGCCTGATGCCCAAGAGCCGACGCGATAAAGCTTTTACCGACACCTGTGGAACCGGTGATCAGTATATTTTCTTTTTGCTGGATAAACTGGCAGGTTGCAAGCCTGTTCAATAATTCCCTGTCCAGATCTCGGGCTGCCTGATAGTTGATCTCAGATAAGTGAGATAAGTAACGAAAAGCTGCCCCCTGGGTTAGCCTAACCACTTTCTTGTTTGACCTGTCCTGCCATTCTGCATCAATCAGCATGCTGAGCAGTTCATCTGCGGTCAGCTGTAAATGTCCCTGGCTCTCAATACTGCTGCTGTAAGCCTGCAGCATTCCCGGAAGGCGCAGGCTTTTCATTTTTTCTAATGTTTGTTGTGTATTCATATCTGTTTTGGATTAATGATAATAAGTGGCCCCACGCAGGTTGTCATGCACTGGCAGGCAATTCTGCTCCTGCTCATGGTCTTGCTGATCAAGGTTTTGCTTAAGTATGGACTCAAGTATTTTATATCCATACTGCTCAAAATTCGCTGCCCGGATACAGGCACTTTTAAGGCGCTCCGTTCCATAGATCTTGCCCAGTCTCTGTATCCCCCAGCATGATCGGTAAGCTTGTTCAGGATGTGCACGCTGGGCAAATACAGTTTCTACATACCCGTGGATAACCTGGTCTTTAGATTTTGCCCAGGCTAAAAAGTCATCCATATTCCATCCTTTCATGAACTGATGGTTGTCAGGCATGTGGCTGGGAGTAGTAGAAAAGCTTGCACTTTTTTTGCTTCTGGGATGAGAGGCTATTCTGGAACCGGAGGAATAAACTTCCAGAAGGGTCTGGTTGTAACGGAGCTCCACTTTTTTACCGATATACTGGTGAGGAACGCTGTAATAATGTTTGTCTTCGCTGATGAACACATGGTAGTTCTTTTGGACCGTTGCCTGTTTATAGGTGATTAAAGTGAAGGCCTGGGCGGGCAATGGGGAAAGTAGCGGCTGTTCCTGTTCCAGAAATAGCTGGGTGCGGCTGGTTTGCCTTTGCTGATACATTCTTTGGTTATAAAGTTCCAATAATGGTCTGATGGCTGCATTGAGTGTATGCAGGTCAAAGAACACCTGGTCTTTTAAAGCAAAGCAGATCCGCTGATAGACTAGCCTGACCGCATTTTCAACTAAGGCCTTATCCTTTGGTTTACGCGCACGGGTGGCTAATACCGCAGTGCCATAATGAAGGGCAAAGGCTTTAAAGTCTTTATTGAGTTCCGGTTCATAACGATGGGCCTGTGTGACTGCCGATTTTAGGTTGTCGGTTACGATCAGCTTGGGTACACCGCCAATAAACTCAAGGCTTCGCCGCATACTATTCAAAAAAGATGCTTTCTGCTGGCTTTCACTGGCCTCTACATAGGTGTAACCGCTACCAGCAAGGATAGCAACAAAAAGTTCAGCGGGTCGTATTACACCTGTTTCCCGGTCGGTGAGCATGAGCCTGTCACCAGCATAGTCGATCAGTAATTTCTCGCCCATAATCTGTTCCATATGAAAGGATGCCTGCTGAATGGCAAAAGCCTTTTGTATATGCTCCTTGAACTGCGTGTAACCATATCCATCAGGATATTTCTTGCGGTATTCTTCCCAGATGTTTAAATAAGTAAATCCGGATTGCTTAAGGGCTTTTTTGTAAGTGGGGACCAGCGCTTGTAGATCCAGATAAGCCTGTGGCTTATTGAATACTTTCGGCTCAGGCAAGATAGAAACCAGCGATTCTTCATCAAGACGGCTTAATTCTGAGAAATCTTTGCCTGAGCCACCCAGGTTCAGGACATACTCATTAATAGTTTTACGATTTATCCCTAATAATCTGGCGATCGAACGGTTACTTTCGCCACGGGCTTTTAATTGAATTATACGTTGAATATCTAACATGTCTTTTCGGTGGCCGGCCATATTCTACAGAGTTTTTTGCTGTAAAATACTGCTTTGTTTAAATTGGCCCGGTATCACCGATAGGACTGGCCCAGTATCACCGATACGGGTGGCCCGTTATAGACTGATATATGCA
>NZ_JBKHKK010000036.1:0-2527 GCF_046546555.1 Pedobacter sp. JCM 36344 | reverse complement strand
GTGATTGCGCAGCGGAAAATTGAAACTGACATTATTGCTTTAACAAGAGCGATTGAGGACGCAAATTTAAATTTGTAACCGATTGTAACCGATTACTTCGGTTTTAACATGAACATCTTGCATCAAATTAAATATTTGACGCATGAAATTGAAGAGGAAAACACAGTCGCTCCAGTATAAAAGTCGGTATAAACCATCTGAAAAATCTAAAGATTTTTTTTCAGGGAAATATAGATCAATTGGATGGTCTAAACTTATAGCCGATATATTTGTTTTGGCAAAACTTATTATAGACATTATAAAGATATTTCATTAGTACACTTATGACCCACAATTGCCGTCCTAGACTTGGACGGCCTTTGAGTGACAGTAATTCAATATCATTTCATTATTAAATGTGATTGGAGTTTCGTATCGTCGATCTCGACCTGATGCATTTACTCAATATGCCTGTACTTAAAATTTGGCAATAAAAAACATTAATGTTCTTGAATCTTAAGATTTGGATTCCCGTAAAGATGCAGACAAGCCCAGGCTGCTGGCGTAGGAAATTGATCATACACCTTACGGCTGGCACTAAACATAGCTTGGGAAACTGACTCTCCAGCATCGAGGCAATTCAAAAACTCAGGCAACCAATATTTCGGAACTGTAACGTCTAGTGCCCAATACGGTGCTATGACGGCTTCGTATCCTTGTGCAATAAATCTTTTGACAAGTGATGCTACATTATTCCTGAAAAATTCAGTTTTCAAAATCATTTTATGGAGGCAGTAGCAACAATCATTAGAAGATGCGGGCAAATGACATTTAATAATAATTTAATTCATGATTTATTGTTATCCTCCTTCACTTCGATAAACTGTAGATTCATGCCTATAACTTTTTCAGCTTCGAATTTTTTCTCATAAATCTCGCCCGATTCTTTATTAATAAACGGCATAGTTTCATAATCCTTGAAAAGGTTAGGGATAATCAATTTGTCAACATCATCAATTTTCTTATCCAGTGAATTAAAGTCTCTAGAGGCAACAACGATTTCACCAATTTCGGTAGGATCCTGCCTCCCAAGGATAGGAGGCATCCATGGTGTCTCTATAGCCCCACGAATGCAGTGTTCAATATCAGATTCATGGAAAGGAATGAATAGTTGAAATTCGCAATTCATGAAACAAATAACGAAAAGATGGGAAAACAGTGGATCCTTGGGATTTTTTTTCCTAAATAAAAATGCGCTTGGTTTCTCGAATCTAAAAGTCAAAAGTGGTAGCGTATAGGTATGCACTATGCCAAACCCCATAAATTTGTCGTCATGTTTACTCGTACGTAGGAATTCAAGAGCGAACTTATAGTTTTTTAGCTCATGCTGGGGCATGATAGCTAGCGCAATGCGCATCAAAGCCTTAAACACCTTAAGTGGGACGTAAGGGTTTTTTGTGTATGTAATGTACATCTGGTTTTTTTCCTTATCAAACTCGAAATTGTCTTTGCCGACTTCAGATCGTTTGATACTTAAATAATCTCCTTCCGTCGAATCCTTTTCAAACCTTGCTACAATTTCATCAAATTTGGATTTGTACACTGGGATTTTTTTTCCATGAACGTTCTGGATAGTTCTTCTTATACCAAGGTAATTTGCCAGATCGTTTTCATATCTACCAAAAATTCCATTACAATCGTCGCATTCCTGATCATATACGAGAAATCGGTTGCCTAACATTTCAGGTATAACATGCGCAACTTTATGAAAAGTAACATATGGCTTCTTCTTTCCGCAAAACCTGCAAGTGCGGAGGTTGGTCTCCTTAAGACCTTTCATTTTTTGATCTGGACAGCCTATTTCGAAGATAACCTGATATCGGGAAAAGAATTCTTCACCTTGCTTTTCGCACTGTTGTGGGTAATAATAATATGGATTCCATTCAGTTGCCTGTATCATAAACGGTCATAGTTTAGTGTTGGGATATAATGCCAATTTATCTTATTATTCTACCTAATAAGGTAGCGTAAACCTTTCGCAGTGTCTAATATACATGTAGTAATCGGTAAATTCTTACACAAATTGGTTAGAATTTCGCATAACTGATGCAACTATTAAAGATAGATGTGGGTATTTAGTTAACTGATTAAATTCCAAATAAAAAGTTCTAAAGCAGTCCGATAAAGGGCTTGTTTATCCAGAATTTCCAATGAATAATCCAAATCCTATTCTATGAAACCTTTGCTTTTTAAATCTTCGATAATTGGTTTTAATACCTACAGAAGCGTTCCAAGCGTTCAAAATAGTCGTCTTGGACGGTAGTTTTCTGTTACTGGCTTCTCCGTATATGCCAAAAGCGGGAACAGCAACAGCCAAGAGCGGAGTCCGTTCCGCAGGCCGCAAATGCGGGACGGCCAGTTTGCAGGCATTATTCAAGTAAATCCTATTTATGGTTTTCGATTGATAATATCGCTATTTATTTAATTCAATTTTTTTGGTAAATACATAACATAGGTTCAGCAGTTCCACCAATTGATTATAAAAAAA
>NZ_JBKHKK010000035.1:0-2705 GCF_046546555.1 Pedobacter sp. JCM 36344 | reverse complement strand
TGGATATTCCGAGCCATACTGCACCACTGTTCCGAAGCAAAGTACACCATCATTCCGGGCCATACTACACCACTAATTTCGGTTTTGGACATTAATGATTCCGAGGCAAAGTATACCGCTTTCCGGATAATTAAAGTTTGCAAGGGCTGACATTCCGACACAAACTACACCACCCGATTCCGAGGCAAAGTACACCACTAAGCAAGTTTACCCGGCGTATTACTATAGGTTTGGTTTAGTTCATTTCTAAACCCCTGCAGTATGGCCAATAAACTACTTAGTATGCATAAAGTAAGACAGATACTTTTATTTTTAAAGCAGGGCGCCTCCCAGCGAAGTATTGAAAAGGAAGTAAAAATCAATAGAAGGACGATTGCTGTTTACCTTCAAAAGTTCATGGAAAGTGGAAAAGGATTTGACGAACTTTTAAAGCTCAGCGACCAGCAGCTCGAAGAGTTCCTGAGCTTGATCAAACCCATACCGGAGGATACTGACCCCCGTAAGATGGAGTTAAAAGCACTTATAGCTGGGTATACCGCAGAAATGGCAGCCAATAGCAACATTACCCGTCTGCTGCTTTGGGAAGAGTATATCAGAAAGTACCCGCATGGCTTTAAGTATTCCAGATTTTGTGATTTCTTCACAGACCATGCAAAAGTGAACAATGCAGTCATGCATTTTGAACATGATCCCGCAAAGATGCTGCAGGTCGATTTTGCTGGAGATAAGCTTCATTATACGGATCGCTCTACCGGAGAACTGATCGAATGTCCTGTTTTTATTGGCGTCCTTCCTTTCAGTAATTTCGATTATGTTGAGGCCTTACATGACGCTACTCTTCCGCAGGTGTTAAAAGCATTAAATAATCTTCTTGATTACATTGGTGGGGTGCCATTGTCTGTGAAATCAGATAATATGCGTCAATGGGTATCTAAAAGCTGTAAATATGAGCCTACCTTTCCGGCGATGCTGGAACAGTGGGCCGGACATAACCACATTGCTTTACTGGCCGCCCGTCCATATAGGCCAAGAGACAAGCCATCAGTTGAGAATGGAGTTGTGATTGCCTATCGGCGCATTTATGCGCAGCTTCGCAATGAATCCTTCTACAGTCTTGCCGAACTTAATAAGGCCATCAGGGAGAAACTGGCCCTGCACCACCAGGTCAATTTTCAGAAAAAGACATTCAGCCGACTTGAGCTATTCAATGCGAAGGAAAAGCCGCTGCTGCAATCCCTGCCTACCTCGGCTTATTATATTCGTCATTACACCAAAGCCAAAGTCCAGAAGAACTACCATGTAGTGGTGGGAGAAGACTGGCACTTCTATAGTGTACCGTACCGCTTTATAGGTAAGGACGTTCGCATAATTTATTGCGCAGATCATGTTGAGGTTTATTATGGTACGCTGAGGATTGCCCTGCATACCAGAAACTTTACCAGCCATGGTTATACCACAGACAAAGAACACATGCCTGAAAACCATAGGGCTATACTGGCCCATAAGGGCTGGAATGTGGATTACTACCTCCAGCAGGCTACTGAAAATGGGCTGGCTACCCTGGAGTTCTTTAAGAAAGTTATGGAAAATAAGCTAATCGTAGATCAGTCTTATGCAGCTTGTACGGGTCTTCTCAGGCTAATGAAACAGTATGGCGGACCACGCATGGAAAATGCCTGCAAAAGGGCTTTGAAAGGTTACAGGTTCAGCTACACGACCATTAAAAACATACTGGAGAAAAACATGGACAAGCTGGAAGAGGATGAATCAGCTGAATTCCGTATTCCAAAACACGCGAACCTGAGAGGTCCTGAAACCTATAACATCAATTAATCTAACATATCAATCTAAACAGAATGAATACACAACAAACAGTAGAACAGCTAAAATCGCTTAAACTTACCGGCATGGCCAAGCGCTATCAGGCTGTACTCTCCCTTCCGGTACATGAACTGCAGGACACCCATGCACTGATTGCCATGATGACCCAGGCAGAAGTAGAGTCCAGGGATCATTCACGAACTTTAAAGTTCCTTAAAGCCAGCAAGCTTCGCTATCATGCGCTGCCAGAAGACGTCCTGTGCAACCCTGAAAGAGGTATTACCAGGGAGCAGGTCTTCAGGTTATCAGATGGGATGTTTATCGAAAAGGGCGAAAATGTACTCATCACCGGAGCCACTGGTTGCGGGAAATCATTCCTCGCATGTGCCCTTGGGCGCAGTGCCTGTCTTTTGGGCTACCGTACACAATACTTCAGTATGAATAAGTTCCTGGAATCCCTGGCTCAGGCTAGGCTGGATGGATCTTACCTCAAGTGGATCAGGGGAATCTCTGCTAACAAACTATTGATCCTGGATGACTTTGGACTCAAGGCTTTGAATAATGATGCAAGAATTGCACTGCTGGATATACTGGAAGACAGGTATGGAAACGGCTCCACGATGATCACTTCGCAGCTTCCGGTAGATAGCTGGTATAACTTTATTGACGAACCTACCCTTGCTGATGCAATAATGGACAGGTTGTCAGCTTCTGCTCACAGAATAGCCCTTACAGGTAAATCGTTGAGAAATAAAAAAAATCATTAGGTTTGAAAAACACCACGCTTGCTTAGTGGTGATCATGCGCAGTTAGCGGCCTTAAGGCTTCGCAAGAAGTGGTGTACTTTGCCGCGGAACACTGGTGTACTTTGTTCGGAATAATCA
>NZ_JBKHKK010000034.1:0-3294 GCF_046546555.1 Pedobacter sp. JCM 36344 | reverse complement strand
AGTTGTCTTTGTTTACAAACTCTTCCATGCTTCGCATTTGCATTTGAAATGTATCCTCAGGATGTAAAATAACACGAACAGTCAAAATAAAAAACAAATTATGACAGAAAAAAAAGGCGATTTTAAGTTAGTTGGAATAAAGCTTTACAGTAAAACAACGAACCAAAACTTGCAATCAAGTATAGATTGTGGCGAATTATGGAAAAAATTTGAAACAGATAAAATTTTCGATGTTATTGCGGACAAATTATCTAACGAAGTATATGCTGTTTACTTTGGCTATGAAAAAGACGAAACAACCCCTTTTTCATATTTTATCGGGTGTAAAGTAGAAAAAAATTCAGAAACGCCTAAAGAACTTGACGAACTAATGATACCAACTCAAGAATACAGCAAGTTTACTGCAAAGGGTGTTATGACGGGCTGTGTGGCGGATGCTTGGAAAAAAATATGGAATTCTGACACAGAACGAAAGTTTGGATTTGATTTTGAAGTATATGATGAAAGAAGTCAAGATTGGAGTAATGCAGAAGTAGATATTTATGTTTCGACAAGTGACCTCCCCCATAAAAACCTGGCCATTCTTAAGTAGAAAAATCAGGCAATTATTAATAGCTTAACATCACATAATTGCGATGAAAACAAGCAAATTTACGGAGGCACAGATCATATTTGCGATCAAACAAAATGAAACCGACCTCGCTGTTTCAGAGGTTTGTAGAAAAATGGGGGGTTAGTGAAGCCACTATCTACACTTGGAAGAAAAAGTATGGCGGCTTAGGCCTGACTGAATTTCGCAGGTTACGGCAATTGGAAGAAGAAAACTTTCAATTAAAGAAGCTGGTTGCTGATCTAAGTTTAGATAAACAGATGCTACAGGAGGTGAGTGCCTAAATACAAATTGGTTCCTATCCATGGAAGACGCTAAAGAAAAAATAGAAGAATGGCGCAATGAATATAACTCGTTCAGAACCCACAGTTCACTGAGTGGTCTGACTCCGAATGAGTTCATTGAAGCCTTAAATTAACGCCTGATTCTCTAGTTTTAACTGGCTAGTTTTGAGGAGGAGGTCAGTTTTATTCTTCTTAAGTTAGATCCGACTATCATAGTTGTGAATAGATTTAAAATCAAAACAAAAGTCATTATTATTTGTCTATTCTCAAGACTATTTGATTTTTCATAAAATCAGATATGTCATTAAGCCTTCTTTCATATTGTTATCAATCTTATTCTATTATGAAAACGACCACTTTAATTATTGGTGTCCTCACACTAACACTTAGTCTTTCAGCATGTCAAAATAATGCGTCTAAGACTGAAACGGATCATGCTTCTACGGATAGTATTGATATGCATATGGACTCCATGTCAATGAGTGGAGGTATGAAATCCGGAATGGATAAGATGATGAATGATATGCATCAAATGGAGATGACGGGAAATATTGACCATGATTATGCAATGATGATGAAGAGTCACCATCAGGCAGCAGTTGATATGGCCCAGGCAGAGCTTGAATCTGGGAGAGAAGAGAACTTAAAGCAAATGGCTCAAAAAATCATAGAAGCTCAAAAGTCACAAATTATTGAATTACAGTCTTTTCTTGATAATCATAAAAATCCTGTAAAAAATTATGATCCTGCTATGAAAGAAAAGGGATTTTCTAAAGTAATGGACCAGAATATGAACATGATGATGGATATGCCAAAAATGGATCAAAGCTCTTCAACCGACAAGCACTTTGTACAGATGATGATTCCTCACCACCAGAGTGCCATAATGATGGCCGAAGGATTCGTTCAATTTGGAAAAGATCCGGGACTTATTGCAATGGCTAAAAAAATAATAACAGGTCAGAAAATGGAAATTGAGCAGTTCAAAAAATGAACTGAATAGTCATAGAATAAAAAATCAAGATTATGTCACACCAGAAATTCCAGGACTGTATTGATGCTTGTGTAGCATGTGCAGTAGCTTGTAGTCATTGCGCTACCGAATGTTTAAAAGAAGAAAATACTAAAATGATGGTGCGGTGCATTCAGCTGGATCTTGAATGTGCTGCTATCTGCCGTTCAGCAGCTTAGGAAGTGAATACAGTGCTCACCTATGCAGGATATGCGCCGAAGCTTGTAATGCCTGTGCTGAAGAATGTGAAAAACATGCTGAAATGGGTATGGACCATTGTAAGGAATGTGCAGAAGCATGCCGTACATGCGCAACTGTTTGCGAACAAATGGCCACAGCTGTTTAGCTATTAAAGTAGATGTAGTTCAATGAGGCGGAAGAAAGAAAGATTTCTGGGACTTGCACGAAGCCCTGAACAAATACATTATTAATCACATGATAGATCTGCATCGGCAACGTTTCGAGTAGACACATGCTGAGGGCTTAATCCATCAAAACTTCACTAAATTCGAAGGAGGCGATGCAGACCCAGATCCTATTTGTCTGAGAAATAAAGAATGGATTTTCATTAAAGAAGACATTGAACAAGCTGTTGTAGATAGTTAATTTTTTTAGTCATATAGAATTATATCGATGTAACAGAATTCTGTGAACTTTAATAATAAATTGCATGATTTCTTCAAGAGTATTTCGCCGCCTAACATCCCGATTAATTAAAAAACGACCCTTTTTTGATAATAGGTAACAGGTTTGTTGACTTAGAAAACGAAGGATTTAAGTCCGTAATGTATTATGATTTAATTCTTTATTCTTATATTAAGACATGAAATATTTGAGATTTTATTACTTTTCTTTTTTGTATTTTTATAAGGATAAGCCACTTAACTGGGATTCGGAATACAGAAGTCTACTTCTCGTTTTGACTACCATAATTTTTACTTTGATCTTTATCCTGCTTATTATATACCCTAACTTACAAGGAATATATTCTTATGCAAAACTAGGTCTAATTGGATTATCTATACTTCTAGGTGTGATACTCCAATATACATTAATCGCAAGCGGCAAGTACAACCTTATTTTTCAAGAATTTGAAGATCATCCTATGAATACCAAATCAAGCAGAATTGCATGTTGGAGCATCTGGATTTTAACCTTTATTTCACCAATTATCTTAGCAGTCATTCAAAAAGTATATATACGCTGAAATGATGACAAATGGGCAGTGAAATTTAAGCCTTTTTTTAAAATACACTAGCAATAGTGTTTCAAGAAACTAACATTTAATATTGAATGTAAATCTACCTGTAGCCGTTGTAGTATCAATATGATCATGTAGGCTAACGAAATTAACTCCTTTTTCATCGAAAACAGCTACCAGATCTACC
>NZ_JBKHKK010000033.1:0-3339 GCF_046546555.1 Pedobacter sp. JCM 36344 | reverse complement strand
GTACGTCATCTGATTTTATGACAGCTTTGATCTCTTGAATGAGTTCCGATTTGAACTTTAACAGTTCCTCTTTTGTGAGAATTTCAATTAACATAATTGCCTCCGTATTTTAAGTTTACAGGGCAAATATGTTGGGTAAAAATGGTCAAACCATGACCGTTAGTCTGGTCTGGTCATGTACAGCTTCTGTACTGGTCGTTATTTTTTAGGAATGATTTTAAAAAGTTGCTGTTCCGGTTGGATGATCGTGCCTTTGGCCGGCACATCTCCTTTTTTCTCTACAAAATAATTACGGGAGGTTTCAATCGGAATGTCCTTTTCTCCATGTGAGAAGTATTTGCTAACCATTTTTTGATACGGGTTTTTATGATCGCTTCTTAAAAGTTTTCTACCTGATGGCAATTCAAGTTCCCGCATTTGTTTAATCAGGTCAATTACAGTCGGCAGGTAATCATCCTCAATTCTGATTTTTTGGGCAACCTCATATTCATTAAGTTCAGCCAAGCGTTTTTGGAGTTTCTCTATTTCTATCTTTTGCTGTTGAATAATTTCTTCTTTTTCCGCAATCACAATTTGCGATGGCCGGGCATTCCATTGGTCTATACCGTTCAAATACTTCTGGAACTGCTGTAATTTTGCAATACTTTGTACGTGCGTGGCATGGTTGCGTGAAAAGGGGCTCTGTTTTTCGTAATGTTTAATCCTGCTCTTTACCAGTTGCCACACCTGCTGAAAGAAATCTTCCTCACTGCCAATGTTGTTTTCTAAGGTATAGGATAAATGATATTTGTAATACTCTGCAAAAAGCTGTTCATCAAGTTTATATAATTTCAGCAAAAAGTGGTTATCATCATGGTCTTTCCAAAACCCAATTGGAACGCCTATATCATATGTATGTGCTGAAAAATCAAAAGGTTTGCGGGGTTTAAAATAGCTTATTTTCATAAGAGTAAATTATGACTTCCGAAATTACATAGTATATATTGAAGGCTTTTTAATTTCTGTTGATCTTAGACTGGTTCTTGTTTTAAGGTCTTTACGCTCCAACGAATACCATAATAAATATATCTCATAAAAAATATAATGACAAAACATATGACAAAAGCGCCAATACCTAAATTGATTTGCTTGTCAATGTTTAATATTTTTTCTTGTAAAATTATCTTTTCTTTATTTAATGTGCTAGTTTCCCTTTTCAACTCTATTGCTAGTTGTTTATTTCTAGTCACATCAGAACTTATTTCATATTTTAAGATAAAACTCTGAAAAGATTCGGGAGTATTAAAACCAATTTTTTTGAGGAATGGTGTCAAATCACTAACCCATGTAGTTGTCCATTTAATTCTTGTATTATTTGACTTGGCAACTTTTAAAAGTTGATTCCAGGCTTTTTCTTGAGTATAATTATTATCAACATTGAACTCTTCAATAAGCTTATCATAAATCCAGGATTGCTTCTTTTTATGTTTATCAAAAACATTTGATAAACTATCCGCTATCAGGGTTTTTGACTTAATTTCCTGATCTTTTTGGTTTACTTGGTTTTCCGTGTAAAAATTATAAAGAAAAGTGCATAGAAAGAATGCTATGCCAATTAAAGTCATTAAAATTAGTAGGATGAACTCCCTAGCTATCGTTTTTTTTGCTTGAAGATTCATTTTTATTTTTTAAAACGTTTATAGACCAGATTAATAATATGAAAAGAAAGCGAATGGGATAAATCAATATTAATAGAATGATTCCTATCCAGCAAGGAATGTGTTTAAATTCACTTGAAGAATGCATTTTGGGTACTGCAATTTTCAATTCGGTCTTTAGATCATTTAGCCCTTTTTGAAGATTTTGAAACTTGACCCACATCGAATGTGGTGGTGGTTTGGGTAATCCCGAAATAGAGGAGATAAACTCATCAAAATTCTCTTTCAAGTAATTCTCATCCTTTAAAAATTCATGGATTCTGTACAATTCATCATTTTTCGTTGACCTACTGCTTAAATTTGAATCATTATTTTGAATCTCATTTAGAATATCTCTTTCAAAATTTTTGTAAATTGGCCGACCTCCAAATTCACCAAATATTGCAAACTCATATTTTGAATCAATTAGGATTGCATACAGTTTTTTTATGTTGTTTTTACTGGCAGAGTTTTCATCGTTATCGTCCAATATATTCAATGAATCGTATCTTTTTAATTTTCGAATAGGGATACCAAACTCATCAAATTCACCAGTTTTAACATAAAATCTATCTGGGAGATTATTAATGAACAATTCATCAAAAGTTTTCGTCTTAGGAAATAAAGACTTTAGCGAATCAATATCAATAGTTAATGCAGAAATTTGATTTTGGATATTAGCAGTTTTTCTTATGTTGGACTTATATATGTACCATGAGACTGCATAACTGATGCAAACAAGAGTTATAGCTGAAAATAAGATTACTATTTCTAAGGCAATTTTCCGCTTAAGTGACTGTTGCATTTTATTACTATTTAGATCGTTCAAAGATATAGTAAAGTTTGACAATCATTCTTTAGAATGTAAATCTTCATTATGCGCTTCTATTTCCTTTTCTTCTGTCATAATTTTATTATTTACTATAAATTCAGCTCTCTTGTAAAGTTCATCAAAAGTCAAAATTTCTGGGTTATTTGTGTTTCTCCTATAGCTTTCGAAGCAGCTAATAATGCTTTCGTCTTGTGATAATTCTTTACTATTCCCAATTATTAAAATTCCTTTTGGCTCTATGGTAAATATGTTTTTATTTTCAAGTTTTCTTACGTTTTCGGACCTTTGTGAGTCAATACTCCAAGTTCTACAATTGACTTGTATTTGAGAAATTGCTCCTAATAGTTCCGAGCTTAACAACCAAACATCATTTCTCGGATTTTTGACTCGTCGAGGCAGCGATTGAATATAACTGAGCAAAGGTGTAGCCGGTGTTTTTATTTCTATTAATACAGTGAATTGTGCATCTGCCACTGTATTTAACAAATAATCACCCTTTTGGCTTCCACTACCTAAAAAGGTTCTACCTCCATAATCGGGTTGGTCTTTCAGTAGATTAAGGAATTGGTAGTTTAATCCGTAGCCAAAAATCCAATCATTTTCTGTGAAAAAGGTTTGCCAAAAATCTTCACTAGAATTGTTCAACTTTAGATTATTTTGAAAAACTTCTAACGCTTTTAAGCGGTTAGTCTGAACCCTAGCTAAAGCTAATTTAGTTGCTAAATCAGGATTTGAGGAAATTAGTTCTACCCATACTTCTTCTCCATAATTTTCTGCCAGAAGTCTCTTAATAATGGTTTTTCTGTTTTGTGATACTTTTATTATTTCATC
>NZ_JBKHKK010000032.1:0-4994 GCF_046546555.1 Pedobacter sp. JCM 36344 | reverse complement strand
GTGCTATTATTTTAGAGTCAAGTTCTGACAGACAATACAAAAACAAGAAGAATACAGACTATTATTAATTAAGTTAAGAATGGTCAGCGTTCAGACAACACATTTTACAATGGAGAGTTTGATCCTGGCTCAGGATGAACGCTAGCGGCAGGCCTAATACATGCAAGTCGAACGATAGTTGGGGCTTGCCCCAACGAAAAGTGGCGCACGGGTGCGTAACGCGTATGCAACCTACCTTATTCAGGGGGATAGCCCGAAGAAATTCGGATTAACACCGCATAAAATCACAGCTCAGCATTGAGTAATGATCAAATATTTATAGGAATAAGATGGGCATGCGTGTCATTAGCTAGTTGGCGGGGTAACGGCCCACCAAGGCGACGATGACTAGGGGATCTGAGAGGATGACCCCCCACACTGGTACTGAGACACGGACCAGACTCCTACGGGAGGCAGCAGTAAGGAATATTGGTCAATGGAGGCAACTCTGAACCAGCCATGCCGCGTGCAGGAAGACAGCCCTCTGGGTCGTAAACTGCTTTTATTCGGGAATAAACCTTTCTACGTGTAGAGAGCTGAATGTACCGAAGGAATAAGGATCGGCTAACTCCGTGCCAGCAGCCGCGGTAATACGGAGGATCCAAGCGTTATCCGGATTTATTGGGTTTAAAGGGTGCGTAGGCGGCTTATTAAGTCAGGGGTGAAAGACGGTGGCTCAACCATCGCAGTGCCTTTGATACTGATGAGCTTGAATGAACTAGAGGTAGGCGGAATGTGACAAGTAGCGGTGAAATGCATAGATATGTCACAGAACACCGATTGCGAAGGCAGCTTACTATGGTTTTATTGACGCTGAGGCACGAAAGCGTGGGGATCAAACAGGATTAGATACCCTGGTAGTCCACGCCCTAAACGATGAATACTCGCTGTTAGCGATACACAGTTAGCGGCTAAGCGAAAGCGTTAAGTATTCCACCTGGGGAGTACGCCCGCAAGGGTGAAACTCAAAGGAATTGACGGGGGCCCGCACAAGCGGAGGAGCATGTGGTTTAATTCGATGATACGCGAGGAACCTTACCCGGGCTTGAAAGTTAGTGAATGATTTAGAGATAGATCAGTGAGCAATCACACGAAACTAGGTGCTGCATGGCTGTCGTCAGCTCGTGCCGTGAGGTGTTGGGTTAAGTCCCGCAACGAGCGCAACCCCTATGTTTAGTTGCCAGCACGTTAAGGTGGGGACTCTAAACAGACTGCCTGTGCAAACAGAGAGGAAGGAGGGGACGACGTCAAGTCATCATGGCCCTTACGTCCGGGGCTACACACGTGCTACAATGGGTGGTACAGAGGGCAGCAAGCTGGCAACAGCAAGCAAATCTCAAAAAGCCATTCACAGTTCGGATAGAGGTCTGCAACTCGACCTCTTGAAGTTGGATTCGCTAGTAATCGCGTATCAGCAATGACGCGGTGAATACGTTCCCGGGCCTTGTACACACCGCCCGTCAAGCCATGGAAGTTGGGGGTACCTAAAGTATGTAACCGCAAGGAGCGTCCTAGGGTAAAACCGATAACTGGGGCTAAGTCGTAACAAGGTAGCCGTACCGGAAGGTGCGGCTGGAATACCTCCTTTCTGGAGTAGACTAGACTACTCGCTACGTAAATGATATAAATGACAATTGAATCTCAAATAAGAAAAACCCATAGGATGAAACATCTATATAGTGTTCTCATACTGCAGTAAAGACGAAATAGTCCCGTAGCTCAGTTTGGTTAGAGCACTACACTGATAATGTAGGGGTCAGCAGTTCAAATCTGCTCGGGACTACTATATACTGAATTCTAAGGGGGATTAGCTCAGCTGGCTAGAGCGCCTGCCTTGCACGCAGGAGGTCAACGGTTCGACTCCGTTATTCTCCACCATCACCCGGCCTTAGTATAAAAGGGCAGTAAATAGCAACGGAAATAGATACAGTCCACTAAGATGGAGGTATTGAAATACAATGCGGGGATTGAAAAGTTCTTTGACATATTGGAAGAAGTTAAAAAAGAAGAGCAAACAACAATAGAGACGTTGTTAGCTTGAAGTAAGGAAACTTTATTTACACGTTTAGAAGGCGAACAGAAGGATTTATCCGGATAGGGAGTTTGATTTACAGTTAAGTGATTTAAACCTGCTTTGTAAAGAGCTAATGATTATCAAAAAAAAGCATTTCCATAGGCGCAAAAGGCTATGGGGAGAAGAAAGTAAATAAGAGCACACAGGGGATGCCTTGGCTCTCAGAGGCGATGAAGGACGTGATAAGCTGCGATAAGCACTGGGGATTAGCAAATATGAATTGATCCGGTGATTTCCGAATGGGGAAACCTGGCTAGTTGAAGACTAGTCGTATATAATACGCAAACCTGCCGAACTGAAACATCTAAGTAAGCAGAGGAAGAGAAAATAATAATGATTTCCTAAGTAGTGGCGAGCGAACGGGAAAGAGCCCAAACCATACATGTTACGGCATGTGTGGGGTTGTAGGACTACGATATGATTATAATGCGATGAAGTGGAACAGGATGGGAATCCTGGCGATAAAGAGTGAGAGCCTCGTACACGTAAGTACCATTAGTCTAGTAGTATCCTGAGTACCGCGAGGTCGGAGACGCCTTGTGGGAATCTGCCGGCACCATCCGGTAAGGCTAAATACTCCTGAGAGACCGATAGTGAACCAGTACCGTGAGGGAAAGGTGAAAAGAACCCCGAACAGGGGAGTGAAATAGAACCTGAAACTGTGTGCTTACAAGCGGTCGGAGCGTCCAGGTGGCGTGACGGCGTGCCTTTTGCATAATGAGCCTACGAGTTACTCTTCTCTGGCAAGGTTAAGTGTTTAAGACACGGATCCGAAGCGAAAGCGAGTCTGAATAGGGCGTATAGTCAGGGGAGGTAGACGCGAAACCTTGTGATCTACCCATGGACAGGTTGAAGGTGCGGTAACACGTACTGGAGGACCGAACCGATAAACGTTGAAAAGTTTCCGGATGATCTGTGGGTAGGGGTGAAAGGCTAATCAAACTGGGAAATAGCTCGTACTCCCCGAAATGTTTTTAGGAACAGCGTGGTGGTTAAGTTATATAGAGGTAGAGCTACTGATTGGGTGCGGGGGAGTCAAATCCTACCAAATCCAGACAAACTCCGAATGCTATATAATATACACTGCAGTGAGGCGCGGGGTGCTAAGGTCACGCGCCGAGAGGGAAAGAACCCAGACCATCAGCTAAGGTCCCCAAGTTACAGTTAAGTTGAACTAACGAGGTCCGATTGCACAGACAGCTAGGATGTTGGCTTGGAAGCAGCCATTCATTTAAAGAGTGCGTAACAGCTCACTAGTCGAGCGATCGGGCATGGATAATAAACGGGCATTAAATTGTACACCGAAGCTATGGGTAATATTTATATTACGGTAGGGGAGCATTCCAGCGGCAGCGAAGTTATGACGTAAGTTGTGGTGGAGCTTCTGGAAAAGCAAATGTAGGCATAAGTAACGATAAGGCGGGCGAGAAACCCGCCCACCGAAAGGATAAGGTTTCCTGATCAACGCTAATCGGATCAGGGTTAGTCGGGGCCTAAGGAGAACCCGAGAGGGATATTCGATGGATAACGGTTTAATATTACCGTACTTTTTATAACTGCGATGTGGGGACGGAGTAGTGACACTGCCGCGATCTGACGGAATAGATCGTTGAAAGCTGTAGGTATTGGGACTGTAGGTAAATCCGCAGACTTAGCTAAAGGCTGATAGTACCGCGAGCCTTCGGGTAAGTGGATAGCGCAGGTAATCAGACTTCCAAGAAAAACCGCTAAGCTTCAGGTTATAAAAACCCGTACCGCAAACCGACACAGGTATCCGGGAAGAGAATTCTAAGGTGCTCGAGTGAATCATGGCTAAGGAACTCGGCAAAATGGCCCTGTAACTTCGGGAGAAGGGGCGCTGGTAGCAATATCAGCCGCAGTGAAAAGGCCCAGGCGACTGTTTAACAAAAACACATGGCTTTGCAAAATCGAAAGATGAAGTATAAGGCCTGACACCTGCCCGGTGCTGGAAGGTTAAGAGGGGATGTCATCCGTAAGGAGAAGCATTGAATCGAAGCCCCAGTAAACGGCGGCCGTAACTATAACGGTCCTAAGGTAGCGAAATTCCTTGTCGGGTAAGTTCCGACCTGC
This sequence comes from Pedobacter sp. JCM 36344, assembly GCF_046546555.1. Lineage (NCBI taxonomy): Bacteria > Pseudomonadati > Bacteroidota > Sphingobacteriia > Sphingobacteriales > Sphingobacteriaceae > Pedobacter > Pedobacter sp. JCM 36344. Next base: position 790 of record NZ_JBKHKK010000032.1, on the reverse strand, counting down.
ACGAATGGTGTAACGATCTGGGCGCTGTCTCAGCCATGAGCTCGGTGAAATTGTGGTCCCGGTGAAGACGCCGGGTACCCGCAACGGGACGGAAAGACCCCATGCACCTTCACTACAATTTAACATTGACATTGGATACAGGATGTGTAGGATAGGTGGGAGACTATGAAGCGGGCTCGCTAGGGTTCGTGGAGTCAACGTTGAAATACCACCCTTTCTGTATTGGGTGTCTAACTCCATCTAATGGAGGACATTGTTTGATGGGTAGTTTGACTGGGGTGGTCGCCTCCAAAAAGGTAACGGAGGCTTTCAAAGGTAAGCTCAATACGCTTGGTAACCGTATGAGGAGTGCAATAGCATAAGCTTGCTTGACTGTGAGACAGACAAGTCGATCAGGGTCGAAAGACGGATATAGTGATCCGGTGGTTCTGCATGGAAGGGCCATCGCTCAAAGGATAAAAGGTACGCTGGGGATAACAGGCTGATCTCCCCCAAGAGCTCATATCGACGGGGAGGTTTGGCACCTCGATGTCGGCTCGTCACATCCTGGGGCTGGAGAAGGTCCCAAGGGTTCGGCTGTTCGCCGATTAAAGTGGCACGCGAGCTGGGTTCAGAACGTCGCGAGACAGTTCGGTCCCTATCTGTTGTGGGCGTTGGAATTTTGAGTGGGGCTGACCTTAGTACGAGAGGACCGGGTTGGACTAGCCTCTAGTGAATCTGTTGTTCCGCCAGGGGCATTGCAGAGTAGCTACGCTGGGAATAGATAAGCGCTGAAAGCATCTAAGTGCGA
>NZ_JBKHKK010000031.1:0-5742 GCF_046546555.1 Pedobacter sp. JCM 36344 | reverse complement strand
GCCCTGGATAAAGCTCAAGAGATAACTTCTAAGTCATCATTTAGTGATAAGGTAATGTATGGTCTTAAAATAGAAATGCGTAAAATGACTGAAGAGGCGGCCTTACGTGATTCAATTTGTATCGGCATCTAATAATAAAGAATTGAGTAATGTTTGCATCTTTTCTTTTAGTGGAGGTAAATCATTATCAGTAATTTCCCAGACAAGTTGTAAGTTTATACCGAAATACTCATGAATAGCCATATTCCTAAAGCCAATTATGGGTTTCCAGGGGATTTCATCGTTTAACGACTTCAATTCATCTGAAATAGCATTACTTGCTTCTCCTATGATTTCCAATTGTTTTATTGTAGCAAAACGTTTCTCCGAGTTCATGTGAAATTGTTCAAAGGTTACGCTGTCAAGGTAGTTTTCAATCTCATTAATTGCATTAAGGATGTGCTGAAGTCGCACTTTGTCGCCTAATCTACCTTTCATAAATGAGAACTTTATCTTTATCAACAAATGGTTTCACATACTTCGATAAGCCTTCATTGCTAACTAGATCCACTTTTTTTTGTAGTATTTCCTCAAGTTCATATTTATACGAAAAAAAACTAATTCCAATTGGTTTAGTATGATCTAATTCGACAAGGATATCGATATCGCTATTTTCGTCAGCTTCATTTCTAGAATATGATCCAAATACATATGCTCTTTTGACTGGGCGAACAGCAAAATAACTCCTTATGTAATCAATATGTTGTTTTGACAGAATCATATAATCAAATATAATGAATTCTTAAGTAACAAGTCTGGTTGATTATGGCTTACCATGAAAAGCAAGTGCATAGCCACCTACCACCATATACTCAACACTATACTTGTTTAAAAGACTAACAAAGTCCTCAAAATCCTGAGCTAGTGTCATAGTTGAATTCTTTTCTTTACTAACTTCGTCTTATCCATTCTTTGTCCCTTTGTTAATGACTGAGAAATGATGAAGGTTACTGCTGCTGCGCGTTCAGTAACTGGCCTGCTCAGCCAATACTTCAAATCACGATCTTCATCATCAGCATCTTTCATCATCACTCTTCGTAAAACAGGAACAATTTTTCGAACTCGACTTCCAATGACAGGCTTAGGCTTTGAAATAATTGACTTGCGTTCAATCCGCATGTCTGAATTTTCATATGGAACTTTCGCTTTGCTTAGATAATTACTTATTGTGTTGTAATTATACTGTGTATAGCTTAAGCAAAAGTTTTTAAGGTTGGAAAACACTTCAAATGGGGCTTCTGGATTATTTTTCCAAAAAACTACTATTACTCTCTTTTTTTGAGGCTGATAAATCTCCATTATGCTAATATAACAAATATAATGCAAATATTAGTCAAATGCATTTGAGTTTGGGGTTATATTTCTTTTCGTCTACCCAAACCTTCGTTGACCCTGACCAGTCCCTCGGTGAAAATGTTATACATGCGATATCACATATTTTATACTACATTTAGATATGCCTAATTTGTATATCATAGCTGGTTGCAATGGTGCTGGGAAAACAACGGCCAGTTACACCATCTTAACTCAAATTCTTAATTGCCATGAGTTTGTTAATGCGGATAACATCGCCGCAGGTTTATCTCCTTTTAATCCTGAAAGTGTAGCTCGAGAAGCAGGAAGGACAATGCTGAACCGGATAAGTGAATTAATGGAAAGCCAAGGAATTCGCAACTTATATAATTTGTATGCCAATTTGCGATGAGTGGATGCTAGTTGACAATATGGATAATTTACCTCAGATAATAGCAAGGTTTGATAGCTTAGGAAAAGCGGTTATTAATAACGAAATTTGGGATTCTATTAAACAAATCAGTCATGAAAGCTAAAGAGATAACTGCTGAATCTTCATTTAGTGATAAGGTCATGTTTGGTCTTAAGATCGCAATGCGTAAAATGACTGAAGAGGCAGCCTTACGTGATGACAGTCTCGTAATAGGAAAAAAGGATGGAACTTTTGAATTGGTTCCTGCCAAGGAACTACTTAAGACCCTACCGGACTAGTCCATCCAGTACCAGATACTTGAAGAAAACATCTTCTATTTCAAAAACCCTATATTATACCTCAACAGAACCTTCAGGATCAATAAGGTTGCTATAATACATACTTGATTAAAAACCAGCTTATAAATACAAGGGTATACAAAAATGGTTGTTAAACAATAATGTTGAAAATATTAAGCAAAAGGACATTAACGAGACGGACTGATGGTTGTGTTTTGTGTTCTCTTTTAATTTTTCGGAAAGCACAATTCTCTTTGACAATATCAGTACAATAGCGTGCTTAACGCTGAAAAAGGAGTGGAGTTTTTTTACTCAAAGTTTACCCTTGAGATGCACAAAAAACCATCCCATTTCTTGATGGTAAATATAACGTTGTTTTCATAGATTATCTCAAAGTTGGATTGTTCAAAGTTAAGCCCACCAGAAACCTACTTGTTTAAGTGATTTTTATAGCGGTTGAAAAAACCAACCTTTACAAGATGTATTTTTAAAAAAAATGCGGTAAGTGTAATGATTCTATATATTTTTCTAGGATAAGTTTTTCGAAATTTTTGAGGAACTATTTTTCCTTCCTACCAATAAGAAGATACCTATGCGACAGGTGCATACAAAAATTTTAAAGATCAAAGTCTTCACTTTAATGCTAAATATTTAATAGGGAAAGCGGCTAATGGTTGGCGTATTAGCGTAAGTTTAAAGCTATGTTAATTAAACTTGGGTTGGTGGAGGATGATTCAATACTACTAGACAATTATAGAGAATTTTTTGGCGGGGATGATACATTTGAAGTAGTTTTCAGTATCCGGGATCTCAAAGAGCTGAGCAAGTTGAAATCATGTGATCGGCCAGACATCATACTGCTGGACCTTATGCTCCCTTCAGGAAATAGCCTTGATCAGATTCACGTAATTAAACAATTTTTTCCTAAAGCAAGTATCATTATATTTTCTTCGGTCTCTGAACCAAATATCTCCAGAATGGCCCTTTATAAGGGAGCAAACGGTTTCTTACTGAAATCAAGCAGCCTGCAGTTCATTAAGGATGCCTTGCATAAAGCATTTGAAGGAGGTATCCCATTGTCCCCATCGATCGTGAACCATTTATTGGAAGTAAGGCAGGTAGCTCAAAGTTTGAAAGAGGCCTATCCCAAGCTTACCAAAAGAGAGGTAGAACTGATTTATCTTTTAAAAACGGGCATGTCCAATAAGATGGCCGCTTCCATGTTGAAGGTTACTTTTTTCACCATTAACCACCATGCGAAGAACATTTACCGGAAACTCAAGATTCACTCCAAAAGTGAGCTGATCGCCATCACTACAAATTTTTAACTATGAAAAGAGGCAAATTTTGCTGATACTGCTGATCGAGGACGAACAAGTATTGAGGGAAAACTTGCAGGAGCTGCTCGAAATGTACGGTTACAAGTGCATTACTGCCAAGAATGGCATAGAAGGAATTGTCATGACCGAACAAGAATGCCCTGACCTGGTGCTTTGTGACATCACAATGCCGGATCTGGATGGGTATCAGGTAAAAGCCGAGCTTGATAAGCAGGCCTGGCGACCTCCATTTATTTTTTTAACTGCCCGTACCGATAAAGAAGATTATGCCAGGGCAAAGCAAGTTGGTGCGGCAGATTTCATCACCAAACCCTTTAAAATTATAGACCTCGTAAACTGGATATCGTGCACATTAAACCAAAAGAACTAGATTTTTTACAATATAAGAGCCTTGTAGCATCCATTCATGATGTAGTTTTCCAGACTGATGCGGCTGGCAGGTGGCTTTTTTTGAATGATTCCTGGTCGCGGATCATGGGCTACAAGATCGATGAATCAATTGGAAAACCCTTTTATGGATTTATTCATCCGGATGATGTGGAGAAAAGCGCAAAGCTATTTAAGCCAATGATGACAGGTGCGAAGCAACATTGTTCCTATGAGGTTAGGTATACTAAAAAGTCAGGAGCGTTCTGTTGGGTTAAGGTATTTGCCATGTTGGTAAAGGATGTATCCGGGGAGATTATAGGAACACAGGGCACCTTGCAGGATGTAAGTGTGGATGTAGAGAACAGGCAGATACGTAAGGCTGCGGAAGCTCAAATCCTACTTGCCATAGAAAAGGAACGGGAATTGAACCGATTGAAGTCCAACTTTGTATCCCTGGCTTCCCATGAATTCCGCACACCACTCGCCATTATGCGTTCCAGCATAGAGCTCTCAGAAATCCACCTTGCCAAAAATAGGATTGAGGATTCTCATCTGTCAAAGCACATCCAGACCATTGTCAACGAAATAGATCGGTTGACTGAATTGATCGAGAAAGTCCTGACCATTGGACAAATAGACTCGAAAGTATTTACCTGTAACAAGGAAAAAATAGACTTGGTACTTCTGATCCAGGAGACCCTGAATAGCCTTGAACTAGTTCAGAAAGATAAACGGACCATCAGGTTTGTAGTGACAGGGATGCAACGCATCGTTATAGCCGACCCATTTCTATTGGCCCATGCCATCACTAATTTGGTGTCAAATGCATTAAAATATTCAATTGGCAAACCCCGGCCACATGTTGAACTCATCTTTAGCCAAAAATGTTACAGGATCATTATCACTGATTTCGGCATTGGCATTCCTCTCAAATCACAGAAGCAAGTAGCTCAGGCATTTTACCGTGCGGATAATGTAAAGGCAATCAAGGGTACCGGACTAGGAATTTTCATAGCCAAAAAATTTATTCTGTTGCATGGAGGCAGCCTAACCTTCAGCAGTGTTCCAGATGAGGGCACCATTTTTACTATTAAGATGGACTCATGCTGATCTATAAAAAACTACTATGCAACTGGATGGGGCTGGTTTTGTTGGCACTCGGTTGTTTGTTTTATTTGTCTTATGGCTACCTCAAGGCCTCAGAACAAAAAAAGAGTTTGGTTATACATGCCTACAAAGTCTTCATCCATACTTCAAAGCTCAAATTCCAGCTACAGGAACTTGAACTAAGCTTCCATTACTATACATTGACAGGCGATCCTAAATATAAAAGGCGGTTGAAACGAAGTGCTGCTTTGGCAGAGGCAGAACTTGCTATGTTCAGGCGACTCACCCTGCACAATATCGGAATGCGTCCCTTATCAGAATCGATCAAACTGGAGCTGGACGAAAGGATTAAGTTCTATAAGGATAATATGCACCTTCCAGCGTCCGCAGTACAAACAGCCTGGTTGAAAAATGTAGTGCTCCCTGACATAAACGCAAAATGTGATCAGATTGAGGAAGCTGAATTAAGGTTGTTGCATAGCAGACAGGCACAAGCGGAGCGCTCTGCTGCTAATTTTGCTTTTTTGTTTTGTGCTTTTGCCACCTTTGCGCTCCTTATTCTGGCCTATCTATACTATGGGTCAAGGCTGGCAAGTAAAAAATCTGACTTGCTAACGGTCGAGATCGCTGAATCAAAGTCGGCCTATGGGGTTTTATTCGACCGGATCGGGGATGTATTGTTTACAAGGGACGTCAACAAAAACACATTTTTAGAGATATCAAACACCTGTGAAGCCATATTTGGTTACTGTGCTTCCGATTTTATAGAACAGAAGTTCCTGTGGCTCAAAATCACACATCCTGCAGACAGGCATATGCTTAATGTCGGTCAGCGCCGACTTAAAAAAGGGGAGTCCCATATAAAGCTATTCTAAGGACTATA
>NZ_JBKHKK010000030.1:0-6395 GCF_046546555.1 Pedobacter sp. JCM 36344 | reverse complement strand
TACTTCTATATCTGACAACCCATACTCCTTTTCAAGGTATGCAGTCAGGTGCAGCCGAGAGGTATGGTAGCCTTTAAGGGTATTGCTTTTAAATTCTTTTCCAAGGAGTTCTTTCATCTTACGGTTGTGTTCAGTAAAGATTTCCAACAATAAATTCTTTTTCTACTGCTTACCCAAATATTTGTTGACCATCGCTTGGGCAGTAAATTCGGTAACTGAGCGCATAAAGTCATTGTGTAGAGATTCAAATCTTCGCTCGATGTCTTCCAGGTATAAATTCAAGGTTTTGATTTTTTCGCAGGTTCCTTTTACCCTTCTTACCCTGGATATCCAGATTTCGGGATCACACATTCTGCCTAGTGATGCATATTTAGGAATGCTACCATTTACGGTTAATCTCATGTAAATGGCCTTTTCGCCCTCTTTATAGGGTTTCGGTTTCTTCAAAAAAAATGCAGAGAATAATTCTGACTCATAACGATTCATTTTTAGGTTTACAAAACTAATAATGCAGTGTATAGCAGTCAAGATGTTCGTAATTCAAACTAGCTAAATTTCAGCTAGTTAAATAGCTTTCAGTGCGTCATTTTCCTCTGGTCAGTGACGCAACAAATTACGCACTTTTCTTTGGGTATTTTTTTGCTGATTTTGGGGTGGTCGTAAAACAAAAAACCCTGCAAACATTCAATTTGCAGGGTTTTTTAAGTTTTGATACTTGTAAAAGTAGCCCGTAGGGGAATCGAACCTACTCGCTAAATGTCTTTTTATCAATGTTTTACAAACAGCAAAATTCTGGACTCATTGAATTCTCCACTGCTTTTGAATACGTTTTGACTGGAATTGCTTACTAGTGTAAATATACAAATAATCAATGTTTTATCAAACAAAAACCCTTAATAAAACAAGGCACTTTAAATGTGCAAGTTATCAAGTGAAGATGTATTCTTGCTAAACCACTGTTCATGATTCATGAACATCCGTTTTTAATGAACACAGTGCTCTGTACTATATATGTTTTTAATTAATGTCAAGTATTTCGTACTGTTTACTTGACATTAATTTTCCAAAGTTTCGGCAGTTATTTAGCTTTGTTGCCGAAACTTTGATTTACTATTTTCGAATAATCGATAATTGATACCAGTAGAAATAAGCCTCTGGATTACCTTTTTTCAATTTTCCGACTTTAGCATAAGCAGCATCGATAACCAGTTCCTTTACCTGTGCTACATCTTCATATTTCTCCAGCTTGAGATGTTTATATCTAACAACAGTGGCTAAATAAGCAGCCTTTGCGGCGTCGACAATAGCACGGTCAATATGGTAGCTTTCTGAAAAGATAAAGCTCTTCACTTGATTGATGCCCTTAGAAAGCAAATCAAATTTACCATTACCTTCTTCACCACGTGTACAGATGCACAATGCAGTTTGGTAAATATCTTCCAATACACCATTCGCATCCGTATCGCATTTGCGATACCCGATTTCGGTCTTTGCGAAAATGTCAAAGGTCTTCGCAATGATTTCGATATCATTTACCGGCACTAACAAACTACCAATATCAAAAAGCTGCTTCATGATCTCCATCGTCTTCAAATCACCGCTTTTTTCATATGGAATACCGGTAGTGTTGGGAGCAAATGCGGTCAATTTATCTCCGAGGATATCCTCATGAGAGGGCAATTTCACAAGGATGGGAGCGCCATCCTGCAGCACGAAACTAGAGTCAATTGGCCAGTCCAGTATTTTAGCATAATGAGGGTCTTCAAACAAAATATCCAGTAATACATAATCTTCCTCTAGATTAGATTTGTGCACGGGTACATAATAAAATTTATAATGTGCCTTTTCGATTTCAGTTGCTGTTTTGCGTTTTTGTAATTCTACACGTGTAAATCCCTGCGCTTCCAAAATAGAGGCAAATCGCTCATCCAGCTCCTGTTTCTTGCTAACAATGATGTCAATATCAATCGATAATCGTTTGGCACTTTGCATCAACAACATCAATGCCGTACCGCCCTTGAACACAAACTTCAGGTCGGATTTGACCAGTCCTTCCAGCAATAAAAGTGCACGGATTACTTTTTCAACCAAAATCTTATCCGCTTTTCTATTTTTAGCAGACACCTCGGCAAGCCACTCAAGAGTAAGGCTTTCTTTTGAAATCATAGAAATTACATTTATTGGTTATTAAAGTTGCCTTCTTTTAGATAATTTTCAAGCTCGGCCTTCCTTCCCTTTCGAGAGGCATAGCGCAACAATTTATTCTCATTTACTGTATACTTACTATAGGCATTGTAAAAAATCGAACGGATCTCGCTACCTTTTGTATGAAGAAATTCAAGATCACAAAACGCATCAACTAATAGTTTTTCTATCGAAGCCGTTGGAATTTTACTGGTTTCCACCAGCGGGCTTTCTGATACGAGATTCCTGATGAACAGTGGCATATGGAACTCAGATAACAGGAAATCGATTGTCTCTATTGAAGGGCGTAAAAACACGCCTGAGAAATTATCTTTAAGCTGATAATAGATCGATTCGGCAACATCACGTTCCACATCCACCAAAATAAAAGGATAGGCCGTTAAATGATGCGAAAACTCATTGAGCAAATCAGAACTCCAGACACAGAAAGCAACCTCCGGAAAATTTTTCTTGATAAATTTGCCAGCTTTTATCGCTCTAGCAGAAAGTTCTGGTTTATAGATCTTTTCCGCACCAATTTCATAAAGCCCACGTCCAGTGCGCCGCAATACCGAAGAATTGATCAAGTCATGGATGCGCCACTGGATTGTAGAATCAGATAGGTTTGGGTTTAACCCTAAAAAATATTTACGCAAATCATCCAGGGAAAACGATTGCCGCTTTCCAAAAATGGTTTTTAAGGTCAATATATCAACTGTCTTTCCGATGATTAGCTATTTTATAAACTCAAAGTTACGGCAATAATATGCAATTACTGCCGAAAATTTGAAAATTTTAAACGAAACATTTTATGGCTTATTATAACACCATAGCTTACAGTACTACCAACAATTACAACTAATTTGTTCTTCGTTTACGATTTGCGAACAAAGAACAAGAATTAAACAACTGTTTCATAACAGCATAATTTGAAAAATGAATTTGATATATCATTGGATATTATACGACATTCCTCTTTTCTCACCTGACACAATAAAATCGCTGCCTTTTAAAATCCTTATCCATACGAATTTCTTAAGATAGTTCCTTATGACCTCCTTCTCTTCTCCAAGCTCATCAACTAGCCATGAATTTGGATTATCAATCAACTCGGAGAACTTCCCTGCATCTTCAAGATAATCTGAAAAATTCGTGGAAAAACTATCTAAGGTTATGAGGTCAGGATTGTTAACAGTGCTTTCGACAACACCACAAATGTCTCTTTTGTCAATTACAAGGAAACTTTTGTCTCTAAAAATGTTATCGTAAAAATTGAAAATTGGAATCTCGTTATAGAATCCAACGTGACAGTTTTTTATTAGAACTGTTTCACTAGTTGCTTCCACAAATTTATCATCTCCAATAAAAAGTGAATGGAAGTAAATGTTTTTGCCAACTATAATGTTATTATCATTTATATTTCTAATAATTTTAGCTATCGCTTTTTCCATATCAATCGACTCGCTGTTTTCATCCTTTATTGTTTCATATAAGGCAGTGATACCAAGCCTATTTTCACGTTCGGCAATTGTTTTTCCAAAAGACTCAATTAAACCAACAAATGGGATGTGCCAATTTTCCAAAAAAGCTGACCTGTCCATCAACTCATTTATACCGAAATATTCATCTTTCTTTTCGGCTTCTTTTTTGTCAGTTCCATAAAGTTTAAAGAGCTTGAGCAAAAAATTATATTTATCGTACTCTTGAATTACATTTTGTAAAAACCATGTTTTTCTTTCTTCTTTGATATTTGTATTAATTTCTGCTTGCTGAATGACCTCTTTGGCGCTACCTATTACATCACCGAATAGTTTTTTGGTTTTTACAACCCTTTCTTCACTATCAAATAGAGAAATTTTCTCAGTTCCATTAGTTAGTAAATATTTAAAAGTTGATTCAAGTCTTTGTATTTTGTGAATTAAACCATCAACTCTAGCCGGATCATTTAATAGGACATCCGAACAGAAAGCTTTTGTTAGCCTAGCTGGGTCTTCGTCATAATAATGCTTTTTGGGATTGTAACGATAAAAAATATAGATAAATAATTTATGAAGGTAGAATTCTACCCCATGATGTCCTTCCCAATAACTGAAAAGGTCATGCTCAATATTATAGCTATAATCTACATAGTTCAATATTTCTGAAAGAGTGGTAGGCATTATTTCCTTATTTCCTTGTATTGCACTTGAATCTTCAGGTTGGTTAAAATTGAAGGCATGTCTTATATTGGTGTCTGTAGATTTAAATAAAGAAAAAGTTAGAACCTTTAAAACTACAATTTGCAGCAAATTATATTTCAAACTCTTTAAGGCCAACTTTTTTTGGTTATTGATAAGATTGTAGATTTCATCATCAGTTTCTATCTTGGTGAAGATTTCATTTTCCAGATAGTTCTCGAATGAAGTTACCCACTCTTCATACTCTTTAAAATTTTTCAGGTACCGAATCTTGTAAAAACCTAGTTCAGGGACTTTTTTAAGCAAGGCTTGATTATTATCAATACTATTTTCTTTGAGCTTCTTATCCAACAAATTATACAGGTGGGAATATGCGCCAAAATTCAATGGATCAAAGTTACTGTTGATACACCTTTCGATGAATTGATCTACTACGTTATATCTTTCTAAACGTGCAGCTTGATATAGATTATTGAAAAGAAATTGAAAATACATATCCAAATTTTCAAATTTCACATCATCAGAAAATATTTTGTTAAGAAGAATACCATAATTTAAGGTACTAAGAAGTGGATTTTGCTTTTTACTCTCTAACTCTAATAGAGATATGTTTAAAGAACCCAGTTCTCTCAAGAAAAATTTCAAAATCTGCTGAAAATCAATCGCATCACTAGACAGCCTTTCAAGAATATAAACCCAATTCGTATATATATAAATTGCATATTTTTGAACCGTGAAGTTATTCTTTTGGGTGGCAGCTTCCCAAATTGTAAATATGCACTGAATATATTTTAGGATGAGATCATCTGAGTTATCAGGATTATCCAGTGATTCATATAGTTTTCTAAATTTATCAGGCATTACAGTACCTGCAGCAGGCGATGTAGTTTCTTGTAGATCAAATGGGATGTCATCAATGTCCAAAGACTGAAATGTGACTTTCCTATATTTTCCATTGGGATCTATCAGTGACTTGAACAGTTCAAAATTGGTTTCGTTGATTTTTAGAACAGAAATGAAACTCTCTTCAATCCATTTCAAATCCTCAATAACTGAAGTTGTGTAATCCTTCTCTATCCTTAAAGCGGTTATTTTTGTGATCTTTTCAAGATTATTAATTAAGCGAGAAAGCTGACTAATTTTCTCTCGTTTCCTGAATAATTTCATCAATTTCCCGTTTTAATTTTGTTGAGTAATAGTTGTCAAAATTAGTAGCGTATTGTTGTACTACTTTGATAAATAAAATAAAATTAGCCATTGCTAAAGCATCCAATAGAATGACCAGCCAAATCCAATACCCCGATTCTACTTTAAATGCATAAATCATAATGCTTAAAAATGCAACAGGTAGTATCCAATTCACCTGGAATTTATATGTCCGTTCATTTAAAAAGCTTTCCGAGATTTCTTTATCTTTATAATTCTCGGTTTGCCGAGATACGACATCTAATGCAATTGGTATTGTTATACTTATAAATCCTGCAATAATAGCAGAAAACTGTGCAACAAAATCCTTTTCAAAAGGAAATTCATTTGCTTTAGCTAAATTCTTCCCAATACTTGCGAAGAATTCCGTAAAGCAGTTGGGTTGATGGTGTAAAATAATTTGGAGAATGTTCATTAAATTAAATGTATCTGTGAAAATACCAAATTATTATATCGAATGCTAATTTCTGATTCATGTCATATTTTTATTATAATCTTTGAAAACGAAATTGGAGATGGCAGCATTTTGTCTTTCCAAATCACCTTTAAGATATAAAGTGTTTTATTCTGTATTATTTGTTTGGATTGCCGATAATTAAAAGTTTGACTCCCTATTCACTTGGAATGCTCATGGAACCGTAAATACCATGCTATCCGTAAATATCCTGAAATTCCATCCTTTGTTCATCGAGAATATCCTTTTTGGCCCATAAGATTTGCTGTTGCATCCATTCAATATGACCAGAATACTGAAGTAAGTCAGGAAGACTTTTTAGCATCGCTAAAATCTCTGTAAAAAAATCAACCTTCTTTTGTATATAAGGCACA
>NZ_JBKHKK010000029.1:0-7450 GCF_046546555.1 Pedobacter sp. JCM 36344 | reverse complement strand
AAAAAAACAACATATCTGTTAGTTCCTCGCCTTCAGGGGATTCAGCAGCGAAATGAATCCACCCCTCGTATAGCTCCCAAAGCTTAGTACGGGATTCGTGAATCGGATGGTTCACAAAAAAATAAGTAATTGATGGCACAGGATTATCAAGATCCTCATCGGAGATATCAACAGGTTGATAATTTAATGCCTTTAAAATTTCTTCCATAACATTCTATTTATTGATAAAACTATATATCATCCTTAACCGATCTACAAAATTTTTAAAATCACCGTCATAGTGTTTCTTTAGTACTAAGAGCTGAAATTGGCTTTGCTGAAAATAACTGACCAGTTGGCTATCTATAACAGCGTTCAACAGCACATATTTTCTCGGGCTGTAGCTCAGCATAGCAAAAAAAGCGGTATTGAAGTAATATTGTAGCGGATGTATTTTTCCTTGAAGCATTAATCGAAGTTCCAGTTTATAATAATCACCCATGTCTTTCCATAGAAAACAGATTTCTGGTGTTTCATTATTAAAGCCGCATGGCGTCATATACGATCTTCTCGGTTTGCCCTTTACATTACGCATTCCATATGTATAACTGTAGTGTGTGTACAACCTTCCTGAAAGCAAAGGAAGCGCCTTTTGCCAGAGCTCAAAAAGCTGATTGAAATGATATTGGTTCTGCTTCCGTTTTTCAGCAAGCCTATTAGCGTCTTCTTTATATTCCGGATTAGCAACTAAGGCTATCTTTTTCATATCGAAGCAAATCTCAACGAGTTTTTGCTGTTCATCCGTAAGATCGATTTCAGATAGTTGCATTTCATTAAGCACGTACGTTGTAAAGCCCCTAACTTCCGTTTTGCCTTTGTTCAATATGCCTATATAAGGAATTAAAAAAGGATAATGGTTAGTTCGGTACCTCTCATTGTTGTTATCTGCCAAACAGAAACCCAATACCGTATGGGTTTCTTTAGGTGGCTGTTCCTGAATTGAGGGAATTGCTTTTCGCAGCTCCACTATATTTGCAGATACTATAGGGAGTTGTTTTCCAGGTTTATATAGGCCTTTATACCTCACTTTTGATGACACATGTAAACTATCCTTCGACTTATGGATCATCAGGTACTTAGACACCCCTGTTTCCTGATCAAAGAATCCCGGCCAATAATAGTCCTCGAAATCGTATTCAGTGTGATAGTACATCAGTTCGTTAAGCGAAAAATAAGCGTATCGGCTCAAATAGTTTTCATGGTTATCAACGCTGCAGCTCACCAGTAGTTCGGAGGTGGTGACCTTAATATAAACCATTTCTTCGGGCTCTTTGTCCAAAATTACACCCATTACAAGCAGTTCATTGCTGAAAGATATCTTCCTGATTTTAATGGGAAAATAACCCCTTTTGGGTTTTCTGATTTCGGAATATTGGTTCAGTGTATTTTCTGTGAGTATTCTTGTATTTGGGGTAAAGGGCAAATGAAAGAGGTTCATTGATGGAATAGTTTTATCCGGCATAATCCACCTCACTTTCTTTTTTTAATTGTGTGTAAGATTCCGCCACTTTTGCAAGGGATTTTATCTTGTCACCGCACATAATTTCAGTGAGCTTTAAAAAGGTGGAAACACGGGTGAATATTTGCTCTGCATCGGCTTGTTCAACCTTAAAATCATCTTTGTAACGTGCGGCAGAATAGCTTTTTACCATGATATCGAAGAGCCGTTTATCCTCTTCCCTGCCCGATAAGAATAGGCTTGATGGTGCCGGAGAAAAGCTATCGCACAACCGAAGCTGTCTATATAGGTTGTGTATATCAGAACGGTATGCCAGATGAACCCTTATCAAAGCAATACAGCATTGCTCTACAACCTGATGCGCCATAAATGCACTTAGATTGTAATGTTGGTTGGTCAAGCATTCTTTTGCACTTTTTAAAAAACCTGTTGCCAATGTAGAGCGGTGATTGTAATGTTTTTGGGCTTTTACTGCTCCCTGGGTGGGTATAAAATTTATGATATGAGTGCGCTGCACCATGCCATCCCGACTATAAAGAATCTGGCCCTCGTTATAAATGGTAATGAAAAACCTGTTATTGGCCCTTATTGCATCTGCAATGGTTTCTTTCCCATGAGCCAATATGGTGATCTTGCCGAAAGGATAATGATTATTGACAAAGTCCTGCACCTCGTGTTCAATTCTGGTAACGCTTTCGGTCACCATCAACAAAAAATAATGATAGTTTTTTGTACTATGGTTCTCTATAAAACAACCGTCATTGACTTTAAAATCAATGTTTTTACCAAAGCTATAGATTTGCTCGGGCTTGAATTTTTGAACCAGCTCTTTGATAAAGGCCGAAAAGTTTTCTTTCTGGAACTGACCAGATTGCGAGAATTGTGTTTCCATAATCGTGACATTTTTGATTTCTGAGATCAAAAATGCGGTACGGCAATGCCGTAACCTACCACTAAAGCTGGTATCTTACTACAATACATTGGTTCATTACTATCTTAGGAATTTATTATATTTGCTTTATGGAAACGCCTACAAAATCTAACAAAGTGCACATCGGCAGAAAGATTAGCCGTATTAGGGAAATACGTGGTATCAAGCAGGATTATCTTGCCATTGAACTTGGCGTAAGCCAACAAACCATTTCCAAGATAGAGCAAAGTGAGGAAGTTGAAGATGCAATGTTGGAAAAGATTGCAGGTGTACTTGGTGTGAGCGCCGAAGCAATAAAGAATTTCAGTGAAGAGGTTCTTATATTCCACATTCAAAATATGCATGATAACGCATCAGCATACCAGTACAATTACCAATGTCATTACAATCCTTTAGATAAAGTAGTAGAACTTTATGAACGATTGCTTCAAAGCGAACGTGAGAAAAATGAGCTGTTAAAAAATAAGTAATTCAAATACGGTATAAGGCTGCTAAACAAAATTTTTATCTAATTTGATCCTTGTTTAGCCAAGCAGATAATATGAAAGATGAGTTACCGTACGATATAGAAAAAGACATTTTTGGCTCGCTTAAAGCAATAAAAAGTCTGCAAAGTGAAAAGGTTTATAAGATCAAAAGTCCCGAAACGCCTTTGAATAATAAACTTGCAACAATCGAAAAGATCGGTACTGATGATTTTTTATGCAAGGTATATTGCGAGGATTTGATTGAACCCATTGCCGGGAGTAAAAGCGCTGGCTATGGGGCATTTGAAGATCTTCACCTCGAATCTGACGAGGATATTTACTTTATTAAGGCAAAGTCTGTTCTGGAGATCAACATGTCATTGAATATCCCATCACTTCTTCAATTCAAACTGACCCATTTTCAAAGAGGTGGTGTTGAAGACTTTGACAACAAGCACCTTCGATTGATCATTCCCGTAAGTAATAAACCCAGCCTTACCGCACTCACTAATAAACGCTTAAAAACAGGGAATCATTACCTCCCTTCAGGACTTGTGGAAGTCAATCTCAACAATGAGCCATTTCACTTATACAAATCGGTGAATGCCGATTCAAATTACCTAATAATTGAATCGCAAGAACCAATTACCTTTGATAAGTTCAAAAAAGCATCAGACAGTTTGATCACAGCTTATGCCTTAATTTCCGGTAACTTGCATTTAGGAGAATATTTCTATCATGTGATCGAAGGAGATTTCAATGCCAAACAGCGAGTCATCTATGAAAAAAATGAACCTGCCGCGATAACCAATGTTACGCTGCTCAATCATATTGAATTTAAAAATCACTTAGAGAATACGACAAGCTCTAAAGCGTTTCACCATCATTGTGTTCCGATGTCCACCGACGTCTTCTCATCGCTTTGTCAAACGATTCATGATAACACGATTTATGCCCGCTGCTGCAGATTCATCATCGAAGGCCATCAGTCAAAACAAGTCTTGTTGAAGGGCGGCATTTATTCAATTGGAATAGAAACCATAGCAGCGATTCT
This sequence comes from Pedobacter sp. JCM 36344, assembly GCF_046546555.1. Classification (NCBI taxonomy): domain Bacteria; kingdom Pseudomonadati; phylum Bacteroidota; class Sphingobacteriia; order Sphingobacteriales; family Sphingobacteriaceae; genus Pedobacter; species Pedobacter sp. JCM 36344. Next base: position 3,500 of record NZ_JBKHKK010000029.1, on the reverse strand, counting down.
CTATGAAGAAAATGCAGAACGAATCAATCCAATTGAGGACAAGAAATTGGCAAAGAAAATAATCAGTAAAGTCCGGGAAGCGATCGGTGAATATGATGCGTTTATATCCAGCTATGGTAAGAATATTCTCGATGCAAAGATTAATGCTTTGAACAGTCCTACAAATGCAAAAAAGCTTTCCAGACCATTCGAATTGTTTGGCATCACTTTGCCGGAGGAAGATGTAGCAATTTTAAATACCAGAAATAAATTTCTACATGGTACTTCGCCATTAGAAAATAATGAAAATCCGGAAGAATTGCAGGCCATCGTAAACAAGTTACTGTTTATGCTGATGGTCTTAATGTTTAAACATGCAGGATATAGTGGTCACATCATCCATTATCCCGATTATATCAAGTACCGTTATACATCACCATATAGCGGACAATTATTTTTTACTATTTAATAAGCAGGGGCAGTTTTCCTAAAGATAATTACTTGATATAAAGTAGTTAAGAAGTATTCATACCATCATTATCGCGATTAGGAGAGAATTTTTAACACATGATTTTAGCTTGCCCCAACACTAATTATTATAAGCTTTTAATCTGTAAAAGTATATTTGATTTTATCGTTGTATGCCTTGACTTTGATCCATACCCTTTTTCTTTTTCTTCTTACGCCGTTTAGGTTCAGCTGTATTGTCTTCTGGTATTATGTAAACAGGTTCCGTAAGTAGACTTAGCAGGCCAGCGCCTATCTTTCCAGTTGTAGAAATCATTTCCCCGACACTTTCAAACAATCCTTCAGCAACACTTTTCCCTAAGTCGTTGATGATGGTCTGGTCAGCCTTTAGGTTATGGATGTTTTCCAATAGTTTCATCTGTTTTTTCTGTGCGACCGTCCCATTTTGCATTGTGTTGGCATAGGCAAGGGTATCTTTTAGCCCCCTGTTAAAGTCAAACAAATCATCAAACAGCTTCTCACCCGATTGTTTAAAGGCGGTACGATTAAATTCCCCAAGCTTGGCAGAATGCTCCTTGTTCTTTCCCTTTGAGGTATTTTGCGGGCTAAGCTTAATCCTATTCGTAATATCCTTACGACTGACGATGATCTGGATATGATCCTGTCTTCCTTCTTTGCGTTCCCCCTTTTGTCGTGTTCCGTCCTTTACTTCCTTATCTGTATGCTTGTAATAACGGTAATTTTCGTGCTTACCGTACCAGAGCAAATCTTTATGGCTGTTAATACCTGGTCTCTTAAAGTTTTTTGCGTACTCATCCATTACCTTCACTGCAAATTCCTTTAACTTATCCTTTGTACCCTCCCTGCCGTATTTTTCGTAAAGGTGCGCCAGTTCCTTTTGGCTTGGGCTGATGTTGATTAGAAAAAATTTACTGTCGCTGCGTCCAAGTTTGGCAATGTTACCGTCTATCTTCATCCTGACTTCCTGTCTGCGGATTTCGTTACCAGTACCGTTAAACCAATTTTCCAGTTCCAAACCTTTGCCTTTTTCGGTCTGCATCTGGTTCTCTTTTTCAAGGTAATTGACCAGCGCACCGCTGCTGCCCTTATTATCTCCCGTTTCTGATGTGGTGATGTTGATGAACATAAGCTATAGATTTTCCAACGATTGCCTGACATGGGCTTGCAGTTCCTCTTTCTTAACGTTGGCCGTAGTCCAGCCCAGCGATTCCCTTTGGGTGATGTAGTATTCTAGTATCTTGCTAAATCGTAATTTCAGCAACGCTTTGTCTTCCAGATGGGTCTGTGTTCTGGCAATACCACGTTGCAGTGCAGTCATACCTTCTGCAAGCTTTTTCGTATTTTCAAGATCCTGCACCATATACTTGCCAACTTCCTTTAAATACAGCGTATGTTGCTTTGCAATAGTAACCAACGTACCCGTATCGCTGAAAATGGGTAACAGGAAATCTTTTTCCTGCGTTTTAAAAAAGCCAATAATCCGGTTATTTCCGTTGACCAGCTCTTTTTTCAGCAGTTCGTCATTCAGGTCTAGGGGGTCTTTCTTGCTCCGGTAGAAATACTCTACCATTTGTATGACGGTCGCTTTTTTTGTCCTGCCCAACTTGAGGGCGATCTTTTCCAGTTTGATATCGGTGGCTACAGGGTAGCGCACCGATTTTGTATTGATATCCTCCATATCCCGAATGTTTAAGGATGGTTTGGTATTTCGATAATAAACCTTATTTGTGTTCCTCTTTGCGGGTGCCATGAGGGATTATATTCTATGTAACCAAATTCGACAAGGTCTTTGATGTTCTTATGGTAGGTGGCGATAGATCTGATACGGGAGAACCGCATCAGTTTTGGCCTGCTGACCTGAAAGGTTTTTTCGGTTGCATCGCTGTCGCTGTAGTAGAACAATGCCATCAGCAGGCTGATGTGGGTGGCATAAAATCGGTTTTCCAGTGCCACCCGTTCAAAATATCCACTAAGGGCATGGCGTTGTATGTTCAGATAGTTCTTCATGTTATTCTCCTTTCAATATTTTTTCTATTTGTACCCTGCTGTAATACATCGTACCTCCAACTTTGCGGAACGGTAATGTCCCGTTGATACGCAGGTTCTGTAAAGTGCCTGCTGATATGTTCAGCATTTTGCGCACCTGTGCGCTTCTTAGCCATTCCCCGTTTTGCTGGTTTTCCGTCCCTTGTCCGATAATGCCCTTCATTTCCTGCAACAGTTCCGTTTTGAACTGGCGGAGGTCTTCCATTGTGATGATGTCCATTTTCATAATTGCGCTCCTTTCTTATGTTTTTAGTTTGCTGATTAACCGACTAATGATGTATCTAATTAGCTGGTTAACTGGTTATCTGCCTAGTTAGCTAATTGGTATACCTGAAAGTATACCGTTTATGGTTCCTAAAGGGCTTGCAAAGCCCCAAAGTAGCCCCGGAGGCTACTTGAAACCCCTGTAGCGATAGCGTAAGGGCAAGCAAGTAGGGCTCTGCCCAACTTCCGCTTGCTCCATTTCCCCGAAAGAAAATGGACTTTTACCTGCATGGAGTTTACCCCTCATGGCCTTCACCGTCATTTAACAAAGTGATCCGGCTTGCCAAACTGGGATGAAATGAGGGCTGGTAATCTATATATCCGTATAGCACCAGTTCTTTCATGCACTTATGATAAGTTGCGAAAGAATGGATTGCCGAGTGTTTCATCAGTTCACGTCTGGTTATCCGAAAAGGATTATGGCAAAAACTTTTGTTGTAGCACATCAGTATAGCAGAATATAGGCCAAGATGTGAGGTGTGAATGTTCCGATTCTTGCTGGCCAACTTTAGAAAGTTGTGTAGCAGTTGCCTCGTATCCATTATGAATGACCAATTTCGCCCAACAATTGAACAATATCCGCATAGGCATAGTAGAGAATACCGCCTATTTTTTCATAGGGTAAAATGCCCTTAATGCGTATGTTCTGAAGTGTACCTGATGAAATCTTTAATAGCTTCCTGACTTCTGAACTTCTGAGCCATTGTTTGGGCTGTACGTCA
>NZ_JBKHKK010000028.1:0-7797 GCF_046546555.1 Pedobacter sp. JCM 36344 | reverse complement strand
AAAGGCGAACATTCGTAACTTTAAGCAAGAAGATCAAAAGTCAAAAAATCAGTGAAGCGCAGATTATAGCTACGCTCAATTAACACGAATTAGGAAAATGGCGACAGATATTTGCCATTCAACATTGGTTTAGTAACAATCCAAACTTAAATAAGTCTGCCTAATAACTTTTTATTTCACTACATTCCAGAGTGCGCACAAACGAACTTATCACGCGTGATTGAATCGATCATAAACTTTTCTCAACATATAATCTCTTACCAATCCACCAAATTCCTTATCATCCATCATTTTCGAAAAGATATCTTGATTTTGTTCCATCCTACTGATAGCTTTGTCCATATAGACATCATCAAAACCGTACTTAAAGTTTTCTATGGTATTAGCTTGAGCTTGCTGTCTTAGTTTTTCGTCAGCATAAAGTTCCTCTTCGATGGCATTGAAAAATAACTTGTCTGCATCATTGAATGCAGTTGAAAATCGCTTATTTAAAACATCAATAATTTCAGACAAAGCTGCTTTTTCATCTTTCTTCATTCTGATACCTGATTCAATTTCGCCATCCAAACCAAACTCGCCCATCGGTTCCATTAGAATATGAGTGTCAGCAATGCGCTGTAGCCTGTAATATTCTAATGAAACCTCGTCACCAAGCTTAAATTTATCATTACTACTCCTAGGTAGCCGCCTCAAAAGATAAGTGCAATAAGTAAATAGCTTCTCTAGATTCACATCCGTAAATGGCATAATCTGCGTTAGAAAAGCATACAATCTAATGAAAGATTGCACTGAATTCTTAAAATCTTCTTGTGTAGACTGTGTACTCAGCAAATCATTTTTGCCTTGTTCTACCGGCAATTGTTTAAAACGATCAACTGCTGGGTCGGTTAGCGAGTAAAGTTTCTTTTGCTCTGCGACTTGTAAAGAACTCATCGACTTAAAGTAAACATTACAGAAAATATCAACCTCACTATCCCAAACTACTTGAGCTTTCTTGATTTCGTGCTCCAGATTATATAAATGATTGGGGTCTGTGGAGGTTTCTACTGTTGTTAGCTCGTAATAGGGCTGAAACGAAGCTAAGATATCTTCGGTATCATTTACGAAATCCAACACAAAAGTATCCTGTTTACCAGGATGCATTCTATTTAAACGCGACAAAGTTTGTACTGCCTTAACACCTGAAAGTTTTTTATCTACATACATGGTATGCAGTAATGGTTGGTCAAAACCTGTTTGGTATTTATCGGCAACCAATAGGAGCTGATATTCATCGGTTGCAAATTTCTGCGGAAGTTCTTTTTCCTTAAAGCCATTTATTTCTACTTCTGTTACCCCATCTGGGAAAGCATCTGTTGGTACCTTGCCAGAAAAGGCAACAATCGTTTTGATGTCATCGTACTCCTTGACTTTCAAATACCGATCGAATTCTTCCTTATAGCGAACTGCATGCAAACGAGAACCCGTTACTACCATCGCCTTTGCCTTGCCACCAATTTTCTTGGAAACGATTTGGCGAAAATGCTCGACCATTACTTCCGTTTTTTGAGACAAATTATGTGGATGCAGAGATAAAAAACGAGCAATTGCTGTGGATGCTTGTTTTTTATTTATTTCAGGATCGTCTTCAATTTCTTTCGATAGCTTAAAGAATGTTTTGTAAGTGGTGTAATTATTCAACACATCTAAAATAAAACCCTCTTCAATGGCTTGTTTCATTGAATAAACATCAAAAGGTTTTGGTTTGCCTTTGGCATTGGGTGTGCCAAAAACTTCTATAGTTTTTGCTTTTGGAGTTGCTGTAAAGGCAAAGAAACTAAGGTTTTCTTGTTTGCCTCTTGCCTGCATTGATTTTCTAATTTCATCCTCGGCATCATCATCCAAACCACTGATGTTTTCTTCTTCAGCTGCATCTTCTAATGATTTATAAGCCAAAACTTCTTTTAGCTTCTTACTTGCCTCGCCGCCTTGCGATGAATGCGCCTCATCGATAATTACAGCATATTTCCGATTGGGCAATTCGCCAATTTTATCGAGTACAAAAGGGAATTTTTGCAGAGTAGTTATGATGATATTCGACTTCGATGAAATGGCGTCTGCCAGTTGTTGCGAATCTTTATCTATTTTCTGCACCACGCCAGGTTTGTGTTCAAACTGGTAAATGGTATTTTGCAATTGATTATCGAGTACCTTTCTATCGGTAATAACGATGGTAGAATCAAAAACGCGCTCGTTTGCCGCATCATGTAAACTCGATAATCGGTACGATAGCCAAGCAATGGAATTTGATTTACCCGAACCTGCAGAATGCTGTATTAAATAATTTTGTCCTGCACCATACTCCTTAACATCATATTCCAATCGCCTTACTACTTGCAATTGATGGTAACGTGGGAAAACCATGCTTTCTCTTTTCTTGGTGATGCCCCCAAACTCATATTCCTCAACACTTAAATGAAGAAATTTGCCTAAAATATCCATAATGCTATCCTTTGCCCAAACGTATTCCCACAAGTAAGCTGTTTTGTAGCCGTCTTTATTGTTCGGGTTACCTGCGCCGTTATTAAAACCTTTATTAAACGGCAGGTAACGGGTGTGTTTGCCAGCCAGCTTTGTAGTCATGAAACATTCATCGGCATCTACTGCGAAGTGCACCAATGTGCGTTTTTTGAATTGAAAGATGGGTTCGCAAGGTTCTCTATCATAAACATATTGCTTCTTAGCATGACTAATATTTTGCCCTGTGAATTGGTTCTTAAGTTCGATGGTAGCCACAGGCAAACCGTTCAAGCTTAAAACTATATCTAAACTATTATTACCCTTGCGTTCATAATACAATTGGCGGGTTACGGTAAGCTGATTACTATCGTAAAGCTTAGCCGCCGAAGTATTAAGCGTAGATTCGGGTTTTAGATAGCCCATTTGAAATTTAACTCCATAATCGGTAAAGCCATTGCGAATAATATCTAAAGTGCCGCGTAAATCCAGCTCTTTAAGCAAGCGGTCTAATACTTTCTTCTCTATATCGTTTTTATGGATGATGGAAATTTTAGCCCATTCTTTTGGTTGGGATGTTTTTAGGAAATTGGTAATATAAGTTGGGAACAAGCCTAGGCTAACATCAAAATCGGCTGACTTACCTTGGCTATAACCGCCTTTGTTTATTAATGACTCTTCTATTGCCGATTCGAAAGTATGCTCGGTATGGATTCCGCTCGCCATAATTGAAATTATTGATCTATGTTACGTCGTGTGTTGAACTTGTTCGTTAAATATTTGTAAGTGTTTCCGTATTCCCGGTAATGAAGTCAGCTATAACTTCTTCCCGGACATCTACTTTACCTGTTACTACTTCCGAAATTAATGCCATTTTGTATTCTTTTAAAAGTCCGATTTCTTGATTAAGCTTTCCAGTAATTTCGTGAAACCTTCTTATTGAAATATCAACTTCTTTAACGATTTTTTCTTGCTCTTCTAAATCGGGAAAGATTATTTCAAGATTGTTTATTTTCTCCTGAGATATAGCAGGCGTACTACCGCCAGCAGTGTAGATTTTAAAATAGCTCTGAAAATATGTTGATGTCATTATATGATATAAAAATTTTGGAACCATTTTAATTTCTTTCAGGACAATTAATTGAGGATTTAAGGTCATTCTTGGTTGTTTTTTAGGAACAATGGCTATTTTTCCGATGGTAGAACCTGTTTTAACGACAAGAATATCTTCTTCATATACCTTTATTTCTGGAGATTCTTCATATTTCACCCAGGATAAGTATGTACAGTCACTAGAAATGTCCAAAATATGATTCTTGATATTTGATGGACTTAAAGAAATAGCTCCTTCTCCCTCTTTTACCAAATCTTGAACAGTGTACCCCCTAAAGCCTATCCTTCCGATTATTTTACAAATAAATTTGATCTTACTTAATTGCCAATGTTCAGGCACTTCTCCCAACCATTCCACACCACTATCTTTCATCGGCACATTTGGGTTTAAACCTTTTGTTACCGCCTGGCTAATCATGGTTGCTTGCTCTTCATTTAAGAGCTCAATTAACTTATGCTTATCATTGATAAGTTTATCTATCTTAGTAGCTTTCTGGTCTAGATATTTGGCGATTTGATACTGTTCTTTAAGGGTTTTTGGGAGCGGAAAAGCTATATTATTGAGGGTCTCACGGGACATACTAGGAATAGCTGAACCATATTTATAAAGCTCAAAATTTATTGTAGTACACAAATAGAAAAAAAACCTTGGATTCGTCACTTTAAAAATATCAGTATAAAAAACTGTATCTACAGACCAAAAAGGAGTGTCAACATACCTTGGCTTGTCTATAGTTCCTTTTCTTCCTAATAAAACTGAAGGCCCTTTATGTAAATATTGATTTGTTTTTCCAAATTCACCTCCTGTGCCAAAAATTGGATAGATTCCACTTTCATCAATAATATCTTTTTGGTCTTGACCACCACAAATTTTCGCAATAAATTTGATTCGTGAAACTTTCCACTCTAAAGGAATTTCACCAATGCCTTCTACTCCTGAATCTTTATATTTATCATACCTCTTCATTCGATAGATTATTATATCGTGACAGATATTTCCCAAATCCCCACATTGCCTCATCCCAATGTTTATGATTCTCTATTTGAGGCTTCAGACTGTTGAAATAAGTGAGGTAATTTTCGTAATGCGCTAATTTCTTCTTATCATTTGATGGAATCTCTACAATTGTTTTCTTAACCAAATAATTATGGGCTCTAAACACATGCATATCGTAAATAGGAAATTTTTCTCCATCAATGATGTGGGTTAAAAATATTAGCCAAATAGCTGAAGTAAGTTTTGGAGTAATTTGTCGAACATCGTCAATAGAAACAATTCCTCTAATCTTTAAATTATTTATCTCATGCAAAAAACTGCCTACTTTGCTATTAAATGCTTTCTGCTTCAATCCAGAAAGGATGGAGCCATTTTTCCATTCAAAAAGTAATTGTAGGTCTTGAAGATCAAGTAGTTCCTTGGCAATTGGCTTTAAGTAGTATTTTTCTTCTTTATCAGGATAATTATAATAAGTGCGCCAATATGCAATAAATGATTTAAAATCTGTTTCCTTAAAACTGGGTATCGGGAAGTAGTTTGTGTCTTCCATTTTTAAGATATTTTTTCATTAAGTAATTGAGTTACTTCCTTGCGTGCAGCATCAAAGTCTTTTTCTAAAATATTAATTATCACATTAGAAAAATTTAAAGTGTATTCTGGATTGAACTTATAATCTTTTTTCAAAAAATGTATATATGGCATTGGACTAGTATGATGTGATAAGTTTTGATATTTATCCTTAATCGTATCTATTACATGTTGTTGAACGTCGTCGCTAATACCATGCCCCTCTAAGATTATTCTAAAAGTTGCTTGACTGGTAAGCCAGTTTTTGAAAAAAATAGCGTAATATAAAATAGTACCTTGAACATTTTTAAAATAGAAAGATCTCCGTTCTTGTGAATTTTTACTTCCAATGTTAAAGTCCAACTTTTCAGCAACAATATTAACCTGATTGGCAAGGTATGACGCGGCATAGTCCTTTATTTGAGCTAGCTCATTAATTTTATCAGAATGATTAAAATAAAATTCCAGTTTCTTTTTTTGAGTATCTGTCATATAAAACGTGTTGATGTTTTCTATATAATCTTTTAAATAGACAATGTATTTCTGGTTAGCAATTAAAAGATACCTGCCCAAATTTTGAAGAACTTTTGTACAAAGCTGCTGATGTGTAACATTTGTAAACTTATCATTTTTAATCGTTAATGAATATAGGCTTAGCACTATACCAATTTTACGGTTATCGGCAATTTCTTCGTAATGATTCCAATAATCATTGAGATCATTATTGAGCAGGTGATAAATCTTATTTTCAATGATGATAACTTGATCTTTATCAAGGGACAATATTGCTAGGTCGATTCTCTTATTGTTTTTAGTTTTTACTTCTCGTTCGATCTTCCAATCTATCAACGAAACGTTTTTTTTATCAGGAATAAGTTCTAGCAAAGAAGTAAGAAAAAGATCAGAAAAGCCATGTTCCTCAGTAGAATCAAAGAAAAATTTTAAGAGATTGCTATTTACATTTTCATAATGTGGCATCCCAGCAATATCAAGAAAGTTCTTTTCTCTTTTTGCTTGCTTAGCAAATTCTTTGTTCAGTAATTCACTGTACTCTAATTCTAACCCTACCATTAGGCTATCACCTCATTAATCAAACCTAAAGTTTCTTGTTCCAAAGCCATAATGTCATTACGAATATCGGCTAAACTACGCAAGGGTTTGTATTGGTAAAAGTATTTGGTAAAGTTAAGCTCGTAACCAATTTTGGTTTTACTTTCATCTATCCATGCATCTGGTACATAGGGCAAAACCTCCCTTTTTAAATAAGCTTGTATATCATCTTTTAAAGGAATGTTTTCGGTATCTCGTAAACTACTATCAGCTTTTGGTACACCATTTTTATCCAGTTTAATGTTTCCTTTGGCATCGCGTTCAGGTCGCTCAACAGTAACTTTGTTATAGCCAAAATCTTTGTTATCAAATATTTTACTGTAATTATTAATTATAAAGTCCCCATAAGTTTCGGTGATGTTTCTAATGTGACTTGCCGATAGTTCATTACGTTTATTACCTAAAGATTTACTCATTTTTTTGAATGAATCTACAGCATTAATGAGTTGTATTTTGCCTTTTCTGTTTTTAGGTTTGTGGTTAGAAATTAGCCAGATGTAAGTGCTAATGCCGGTATTATAGAAAAGCTGATTTGGCAAAGCAATTACAGCTTCCAACATGTCGTTTTCTATTATCCATTGCCTTATACTCGATTCGTTTTTGGTGGCACTTGGGCTACCCGAAAACATGGGAGAACCATTAAATACAATAGCTAGGCGAGAACCCTCAGGTTTCATTTTTGAAATGAGGTGCATCAGAAATAAAAATGAGCCGTCGCTTGTAGAAGGTAAGCCTGCACCAAAGCGCCCACCATACCCTTTTTCATCATGTTCGGCTTTTACTTTTTTGGCTATTTTTTCCCATTTTACACCAAAAGGTGGATTTGTAATTAAATAATCAAACTGTTCGCCCGCCAAATGGTCTTCAGAAATGCTATTGCCTTTTTTTATGTTAACTGGATTTTGCCCTTTGATTAACATGTCAGATTTACATATCGCATAAGATTCAGGATTCAGCTCCTGGCCAAATACCTCAAGCCGGGCGTCAGGATTAAGCTCATTCAAATATTCTTCCGCCACACTTAACATGCCTCCTGTACCTGCACAACAGTCGTATATCGTTTTTACAATACCTTTCTTTGTTAGGATATCATGATCGTTTAAGAATAGCAAGTTGATCATCAATCTAATAACCTCACGAGGTGTAAAATGCTCTCCAGCTGTCTCATTTGAAATTTCAGCGAATTTTCGAATTAACTCTTCGAAAAGGTAACCCATTTCCATGCTGCTTACTTTATCCGGATGCAAATCAATTTCTTGAAAACGTTTAACCACCATAAATAAAAGGTTGTTATCATCCATACGGTTGATTTGGTTTTCAAACTCGAACTGTTCTATTATCTCCCTAGCTTCGGCAGAAAAACCATTTATATAATCACGCAGGTTAGCGGCGATATTATTTGGGTCAGCAATTAGTTTATCAAAATCAAAATTGCTCCTGTTATGGAAGCTGTAACCTGCAACCTTATTTAAAATAGGGTCAATATTTTGAATCTTCATTACAGTCGCTTGTTC
>NZ_JBKHKK010000027.1:0-9493 GCF_046546555.1 Pedobacter sp. JCM 36344 | reverse complement strand
ATTAGCTCAACCGTATCCAGAATTTTAAAGTCTGAGAACTTGCCCGTGCTTGTAATGGCCTGTGCATTTAAGATCTCCTGCTCGAATGTCAAATTTTTCCCAGTCAGCTCAAAAAGCACACGTCTGCGATTTTCATTTTCTTGCTGCATAAACCTGCTTTTAAATTCATCAACTCTTCCAACACTAAATGTGTCCATTACAGCCCATTGATTTAAATACGCTTTAAGATTCTGATCATTAATGCCCTGCGTTACGATCTCGTTTAGAGTTTTTAAAATAGATTTCTCAGATGGTTTTAAATCCTGCTTTTTCTCGAGTTCTTTGGCATATACCTGATATCGAGCTAGTACCACCTTTTTTCTCATTAAGTCCAAATTATCTATTCGTTTAAGTAATATAAAATAGTCATTTGATGTAACTGAACGATTGGTTCCGAAAGGCAGATTCCTCAAAAAATCCATATAGGACAATGTCATTGTATAAGCGTCGTCAAACGCAACTCGATCCAAAGTAGGCAGCTTGCTGGCTTTATTTCGTGCCATGCCAAGCGTGTGACTAATGTCAAGCAGATTATTTGCTATGTTAAATTTAATATTTTGTGACAGCTGCTTTTCGCTTCGTTTACTCATACCAGCCGTGTCCTTATAATTTTTTAGTTCCACAAGCCGTTGTTTTTGAAGCTTCAGAAAATAACTTTTGTACTGATCTGCGTTGAAGTTATATATCTCTGTGTCAATTAAATTCCAGTTATGATTCAGCGTTGATTTCAACGCAGCTAAATCGCTATTCATATCCGATCCAGCACCCATAAATAGGTTGGTTGAACTGCTATCTGTAAGGTCGAAGAGCTGCAAAGTTTTCATGCCTGGCTCTAAAATGATGTACATTGTCTGGAATGGAAATTGCACCATGCATTCTAATGGATAGTTCATCGGAATCCGAACCTTAAAAGTTCCGTCAGACTTAATGTTAATTAAGTAACTATCAGTTACCCCAGTGATAAGGTTACTGGCGAGTAACTGCCCTGTGTTGAATCCTAGTCCAACTGAGAAATTCCTGATAAATCCTGCATATGTTGCAGTATCAGTTTTAAATACATTACTGGTCAGTTCATTTTCTGCTTGACTGAATCTACGTTTTCCATTTGGTGAACGTGATAAGAATACCTTTTTATTACCGGAGAACAAAATTAGCTTACCAGCTTTACTAAGCTGAAGCTCTAGTAATGCGTTGTGGGTTCCCTCTTTAAGATTAATGCTGGTTATTTTATTATTCGAATTTATGCTGCTGTATTCCCATACTTCACTATCGTAAGCAATCCTGTCTTCATAAACGCCAATCTTCCAGCTTCTATTCCCATTCGCAAGAAACCAGTTGCCCATTAATTCTTTAGGAAGTCGACTTGTTTTCTGAGCGTTGCTTATGAATGTAATTAGACTTAGGAAAAAAATAAATAATAGTCTGAAGTAGCGCATAAACTGAGGTTTAGTAAAGGCTTTTAACTTCCAATATAATGCTAATTATTAGACAGTCAGACTTACTCTTGAAATACTTACTACTAAATTTTAATTTATTATATAACAGCATGTCTTATTAACCCAAGGAATGCTGCCTCATTAAGTTCTACATTATTAAAAAACGGTGGAATAATGGAAAATACAAGATTTTGCGCAAGCCAGATTGTCCAGAAACCGAAATTTTCTTTTTGCCGTAAATCTTTAATTAAAGTGAGATTAGCCAGTACCGTCTTTTTAAAAGAGGGAATATTGTTATAACTTTGAAATTTACATAGTTTGAGGAGTACGGTAAAACCAATGTAAAGAAGTGATATCTTAAATTATTCGATAGAATAATGATGGTGGGTAAATGAACACCTTCGATTTAAAGAAATTAATTCTCATCTTGCCGTATTAGTAAATGCATCTGTTCTTAGTCATCTATAGGCGAAATTACACTCATAAATCTATTAAAAGTAATTACTCATTTGCCAATGCAACCAATTGCTTTTTAATTTCATCAATCCCAACCCATTTGAAATCTTTATCAACTACTTGTCCAGCCTTATTAATTAAGGCATAATGAGGAATTGCTGTAACATTAAACTGCTTCGCTAGTACATTATATTGATCATCAGTTAATCTATAGTGCTCCCCTTTAATACTGGGCATTACAATTTGGTAGCTTTTTTCTGGCGAAGTTGGACTGGTGATATAAAGAAACACGACATCCTTATTTTGGGCCATTTCTTCTTTTAAAGGGACCATTTCTTTAATGCTCATTAGGCAAGGCGCGCACCATGTAGCCCAGAAGTCAACAAAGACTGCCTTGCCTTCATATTTTTTTATTAGATCCGCAAAAACACCATCAGCCTGTGCGTCTTTTTTAATTTGGTTATCGACATAACCTGTTTGCATCTTCGCATCCCTGAGAGTTCCTTTCAGTTTATTATTTAATATTTCTACATCAGCCAAAAGAAACTTGTGTTTAGTTCTTGACCTTAATTTGTCAACCTCCGCATCTGACAAGGTATCCTTATCAAAATCTTTTTGCACGGATATAGATTGCAGATACAACAATTCAAGTTCCAGGGTTACATTCGTATTTAAAAGTTGTTTCAAAACAATTTTAGTGGCCTTCTCCAGTGGTACTGGCTTTGGAGGGGCCTGCCGTGCCATGTCTTTGAAATATGCTAGGTTAGCCTTCAAAACTTTATCTAATGTATCAAGTGCTTTAAGACTCTTGATCTCTTTAACGTAATCTATTCGATCAGTTTGTTCAGTAATTAGCTCGATTCTCTTTAATTGGTCTAGAAATCCGAAATACCAATAGGAGGACATGGCTGTTGGATCATTATATTTTATTTCTTTAAGAAAATTATAATAAGAGACATCAAGCTTAACATTAGGAATTACAGGTTTCCTGTCATTAAATGGCAATTTATTCTTTGTGCGGTAAGCATTCTGCCGCGTATGGTTATAACTTAGGAGGTAACCTGCCAACTGGTACTGTACATATCTTTTGACCAGTTGATAGCTACGTTTATCCATACCTGCGGTTGTTGCTACACTATCAATGGCAGACAGCTGACGAGCGCCAATCTTTGAAAGGTAGTCTTTGTATTGTTCGGGAGTAAACAGGTATATATCATCGTAGATGGCCGACCAGTTCCAATCCAATAAAATTGGTCTCACTTTATTGATATCGTTATTGATCAATGCCAATTGATCATTACCTTGAAATATTGAAGAAATGTTATTGGCGTTGGTAATGTCAAAGTCCTGAACTATCTTTTTGCCAGGTTCAAAATATACATGGCTATTAAAAAATGGAAAATTTATCCAACACTCGTTGTTGTAATTTAAAGGGAAGCTCGTTAAAAATGATCCATCAGGTTTGATTTCAATCAAGTATAAATCTGTCAAATGGGTTACTACATTAGACACATATATTTTACCTGTGTTATAACCCATATTCGTGGAGTAACCTTTTATAGTCCCGCTGTAGGTGACCATTTTGGACTTCGCTGATGCCTTGTAAACTGTAAAAAGCAGAAGCACCAGAACTAGTATTTTTTTCATATTTGGCTGAGATTGTTATTACGATAAAAAGTATCGCGATTAATTTGATATTACTTAAACTTACTATTATTTTCAAATAGTTTACTTATTCATTTTATGATACACAGTTTATTAAATTACAAAATTTAGCACAAGGCAGATTTGTCACACACGACTTCGCTGTAGGATTTTTTCTTGGCAATTTCCTTGATTATTCTATTCTCACGCTTAAAGATAAATAACCTGTACGACGGTTGTCAAAGGGAATATGGAAGAAATTGCTTAGAGTAATTTTTCGGCTGATTCTATTGGAACCCCGAATAGAACTATACAGTTTCAGCTATAAACTTTTCAATTTCCCGGTTCTGGGTTTGAGAAGGAACGTGCTTGGTATTTTTTAAAAGCAACGAATGAGCAAAGGAAGGAAAAATTTTGGCTGTCCGATCCAGCATTTGTTTACCAGGAGAAAACTTATCGTCGGTTCCGGCAACCACGTAGATCGGCACAGTTATTTTCCTCCCTTCTTCCTCTGAAATTAAGGGAATGAGCGTAAAATCCTGCTTAAAATATAATAAAATGCGGGAGAGTGATTTAAAAGCGTATGAATCGTTTTCGGTAAAAAGAGCATTTAAGAAGGTGCGTAAAAACGCTTCTTTTTTCGTAAGCATATATAGTTGCAGGGGCAGAAAAAGTCCAAATAAGCCGCCCCATGGTTTAGCATTGATAATACCAACCGGCACGATAAGAAACGCTTTCTTTATTTTTGATGGATCTTGGATAAGGGTTTTAAGACAAACAAAGCCACCGAAAGAAACGCCGACCAGAACTACCTGCACAAGGGACAGTTGCGTAATTACTTCGTTTAACCATTGCCCATATTCTTCGGTCTTCATGCTTGGCCGGGTTTCAGCACTTAAATTTGGTTGACCGATAATATCTACGGCATAAACCCTAAATGTAGCGGCTAAACCTTTCATTTCGTCGAGTGCGACTGGCGCACAGGCATTAGCTCCGTGTAGCAATATTAATGGCGGATTAGATGGGTTACCAGTAATAATAATATTGGTTTCGCCAAAGGTCGTTAAAACCTTTTGGGTCGAATAGTTCATACTTAAACCTTCCAGCTTTTCCTGGTAAATAGCTAAGATTTCTTTTTTATTTTCGGCGCTTTTATAAAGACTTTTCATAATGGTGAGGGGTGATATACATTCTATTCCTGCTACTCCTATCTTGTATCGGGATTTATCTTTGCTTGGTTTCAGGCATTTTTCGCCTACCTTTATATTTAGGTCAAAGTTACTAATAAAATAAATATTTAGGTCATGTTTACTAAATGAAAAATATAAAAGCCCATATCCTGGAGGTTTCAAAAACACTTTTTAACAAACTTGGAATAGCAGATGTTACGCTTAGGCGAATTGCATTGGAATTAAAAATTAGCCAGGGCAACTTAAATTACCATTATAAAAGACGTGAAGATATTCTGGAAGCCTTGTATTTTGAGATGGTTACCGACTTTGATGCCCGGGTTAATAACCTAGGGTCTACAAAAATTGATTTAGCCGTAATTTATAAACAATCAAGAATCAGTATGTTCCAGATGGCTGAATATAATTTTATATGGCGTGATTTATCTCAATTGCTTCGGGAAAATGATACCATCCTTAAGCATTTTACCGAGGTATATCAGAAGCGTTTCCTGGGGTATAAACATGTATTTGGATTGCTTGTAGCAGCCGGTGAAATGCATCCTTCTAAAATAGAAAAAGAGTACAACCATCTAGCGAGTCGCCTAATTTCTTACAGCGATTTCTGGCTATCGTCCGTAGCACTTTATCAAACCCCCCTTACTCCAGCCACTATAACCGAGCATCACTTGATTTTATTCGAAACTTTTTACCCATATTTAACACCAATAGGTCAGAAGGCTTATAAAAAAGTACTAGATGAGGCTTTTGCCGAAAAAGTGTAAAATAGTGACACTTCCTAGATTCTCCATTTCGCCAGGGTAAATTAAAAGAAAGTATTAAAAGCGCCAGGACTTGATGAATCACCTCTTCCGACTCTTTCTAGTTTTTGCTATGAATCTCAACATCTCGATGCCTTAGATATTTATAAAGGGTCATTTTTGAAATCAAAAGCTCTTTAGCAATAGCGTCAACTCCAAGTTTTCGTTCATTATATAATGTTTGGGCAAGCATGGCCGTTCGCTCGGCTTCTTTAGAAAGCCCCCGGCTTCTTCCACCTTTCCTTCCACGGGCCCGGGCTGCCTCCAGACCGGATTTTGTCCGTTCCCGGAGCAAGTCCCTCTCAAATTCGGAAAGCGAAGCGAAGATGTTAAAAATCAATCTTCCTTGAGCTGTGGGTAGTATCTATATGATCATTTAGAGATATCAGGCCAATTCCTTGCTTTTCAAAAACGGAGGTCTATTCTAACAAGTGCTTCCAATTGAAATTGCAACTATAAAATAGACATTTAGTTATGCCGCAATATTTTGTTTGTTTAATGTTTTCCCATATTCTTCTGGTGACATATAGCCCAAGGCTGAATGTAATCTTTTTCGGTTGTACCAGGCCTCTATGTATTCAAATACAACGAGTGCTGCCTGCTCTTTATTTGCAAACTTATTCTGGTATATACATTCGGACTTAAGGGTTTTAAAAAAGCCTTCAGCTACCGCATTGTCCCAGCAATTTCCTTTTCTGCTCATGCTCCTTATGATCAATGGATTGCTTTCATCGTTGCACCTAAAGCCCATCCGATTACCTTTCTATCCCCCAGATCTATTACTGTTGTCAAAAACAACCACCCCTGCTTTGTTTTTATATAAGTGATATCAGATACCCAGGCTGCCGCTAAAGTGCCAGGCTTCAAATCCCGATCCAGTTTATCCTCGGGTACTGTTGATTTGTGGTTAGAATCAGTAGTTACATTAAACTTCTTCTTCACAATATTTCTCAAATGCAATTTTTTCATTATTCTGGCTACTCCTGGCCTGGATACTTTAATTTGCTTTTTATTGAGCACCCGGGTGATCCTGGGACTTCCATAAATGCTTTTACTGTTCTCAAAAGTTTCTAATATCTCCTGCTCCAGCAATATTTGCCATCGCTCCTGGAGAAGATGCTTACAGCCTTTTTTAGAATGTCGCGCTCCATCTGCGTTTCAGGAAGTTCTTTCTTCAATTTGGCTAGCTCTTGCTCTCCCTCTGTTAAAATAACTTTTCCGTTTCCCCGAAAACTACTATTCTGTTTACTTGAATACTCCTTCCTCCAGCGATATAATAACGACGGTGGAATGTCCAATTCTTTGGCTAGAGCTGTCAAATCATTTCTGGTATTACTCCGTTCAACGCTCAGCACCTTGAACTCTTTCGGGTACGCTTTCCTTTCTCCTGACATCATGTTAAGTTATCAAATTCCCTTAATTTGATGTCTGTTCAAATGTAGCAACTCCAGAATGCCCCGAAAAAGGATAGCTTAGAAATGTTTATTAAGATGATTAAGCCTTATGATCAATGAATGGATGCGATATTAATGAGTTAGTTCTTTAGGCATGCAGGTGGTAATCAGGGAAAAGCTAAAAACTATTCCTACCAATATTGATTCGCCGTTTTAAAATTAGAAATATTTTGGAAATAATTGCTGCTTGAAGGCATTTTTCTTTAAAACGGACTGAACTAAGTAGCATATTATCATTAAATTTAGGTAGACCACAAGCACCATCCACAAAGGAATACCCTTAAATTTTAATCATTTTATTGTTCGTTCAAAAGATTGCGACGACTGGGGTAATGATAAGATAACCGAGGCAGAATTCAATGTGTTTACTGAAGCAAAAAATCAATACGGTAAAAATGAATTATATAATAGCCGACATCAGACGTTTTTTAAAAAACCCCGAAGTTTCGAATATCTGGTCGCCTCAATACTCTAATGACCTTATAGCAAAATTAAGGGTTATTGAATAGGATGTATTACGGTGATATTTCATTATCATTTACTCATCATCAAAAACTGAAAATTTAATTTGATTTTTGAAATGGGTTTATGATAATCAACAGGAAAAATAAGGTGTATGGGCTTATATGTTTTGTAAGAAACTGCTTTGAAACTGTAAAAGTTTGGTGTGTTAAATTATCGAAAAACCAGGAATTTATGATAATCACAATCTGTGACGTAGTTATAAGATTATTTGCTTAATGACATTTAGTTACTTGTCTGGATTCATTTGTCGATGTGCCATCGTAGCAAATTCCAGATAGTCTTCTAATGGTTCGAGTCCAATAGAATTCCTTCTTTGATTCACTTTTTTGGGATTCTTCAAGTTTTTGGGAAAAGCTCTTTTTTGTTCATCATAGCTTAGTTGTGTTCCATAAACTTGAGCTCTATTTAAATTAATGTTCACTCGGTCCGTAAGAAATGCGAAATTCGATGGGTCAGCCTTTTTATGCTTCACTTCCTTCTTCATTTCTTTTAACACCTCTTGCTGAAATTTAAGGTCGTGGTCACTGTGTTGTACACACAACCAAAAATTTTTCGAGCTTTCCTTACCTACTTTATCATAATTAGGAAAACCGTGTTCATCAAAAATTTTCTTTAATACTTCTGCGTTTCGCAAGAAGGTTTCTTTTACAATTTTGCGTAAAGAATCTCGTTCTGTTGGCTTTCCATTTCGAACATCCCAGCCTGTTTTTATATCGATAAATGCCAAACTGTCTATCTTTTTTTTTAATAAAGGAAATTGAACTTTGTCTTGTCCTCTAAGACTAGATGCAAAAAAAAGCATTAATGTCCATAGTATATATTTCATATTTCGATGGTGTATCACTGCTAACTTCAAGTAATGTAGCAATAAATTATTCTATTAACCATTAAACAAAACCATTATCATTAAAGGGCGGAATAATGGAGAATAAAAGATTTGGCGCAAGCCAGATTTGTGGTACAAACCAAAATTTCTCTTTTTGCCGTAAAGCTTAAATTAGAGTCAGATTAGCCAAGACCGTCTTTTTAAAGGAGAAATAATGATAATTTGATTGTACTAAGACTGCTCGTTGGAATAAATTTATGAAGAAGACATATCGTCTAATAGATGTTTGCTCATGTATTCAGCTATGTCTCTTTCATTTTTGTCCTGGCTTAAGGAAAGGGAATCAATAATGTTTTGTTGTTCTTTTTCAGTTTTGTTTTGGCTCAATTTTTTCTTTGCTTGTAAATCGGTTATCGTTACCTCAAATGCAACAATGCCTCTAGCTAATTTCAATCTGTAATCGACAGGTAAGTTATCCCATTGTTTTTTATATCCGGCTTCATAATTATTGATGGTTTCTTCAAGGACATCAAAAGTGCTTTGTTCGTCAGTGATTAACATAGCATCCCCATACGCATGAACTGCGATATAGTTCCAAGTTGGCACGTTTAATTCTTTTTCGTAATGACCTGGCGAAATATAAGCATGTGGCTGATTAAATATCACTAAGGATTTATTGTTTTGCAAATCTTCCCAGTGAGAGTTTGCCTTGGCAAAATGAGAAGTCAAAATGACTTTATTTTCCCTGGTTGATATGATAAATGGCAAGTGTGTCGCCGTTGGTAGGTCTGCCTTCGCAGTAATAATTGTTGCAAAGCTATACGCCTTCATAAAAGCGACAATTTCGTCCTGGTCTACTGTTAAGAAGTTTTTAGTGATATACATGATAGATACGTGTTAATTTTGGTTGTAAATTACATTTTATTGGTAAGTAGTTGATGTCAAAATCTCACTGCATCTATTGTAAGCTGAAATCACTATCAATAAACGGTCGTTTTATGATTTATATGGAATGCACTTTTACAGGAATTATTTTTTGCCAAATTCACGATTTCGTTTTAACCGTTACAGTTTATTACATAAAATATTCCTTGACTGAAAAGTATGAAGTGGAGGTTTATGC
>NZ_JBKHKK010000026.1:0-10136 GCF_046546555.1 Pedobacter sp. JCM 36344 | reverse complement strand
AGAAATAATGAAATAAATTCAGCAGGACGATACTTTATTTTTGGTAAACCCTAACATAGTCAACCTCGAAACGGTTGGGAAATTTTGTATTGCTCAACTCCCCGCCATTCAACCCTCCCATGGCAAGGTTTAGCAACATATAATGAGGTTGCTTAAATGGATTCAGTCCAATTGAATCTTTATTATTTAACGCTGCCATACTCACCTTAATCATCAGCTCATCATCCACAAAAAGTGAAATGTCCGCTTCAGTCCAGTCCATCCGCCAAACATGGAATCTAGCAGCCCAATCCTTTCCACCCAATTCTTTAACAGGTGTAATTTTGCTATACCATTTGGCTTTGTAGCGGGCTGAAGTTCCTAGCGCAATATTGGCCAAAACGTTGCCTTTGTAGTATTCCATGATATCTATTTCTCCGTTAGAAGGCCATTCGCCCGTCTCACCAAGTGTCCACCAGGCAGGCCAAAGACCAGAACTTACATTGATCTTTCCCCGCATTACGAAACGACCAAATTTCCAGGAATGACGTCCAGATGTGTTTATGCTGGAGGAAGTATGCGTTATCTTTTCGCGTGAAATACGCCAGTCCTTGCTCCCCGAAGCATATAATGGGTTAGGTCTATCTTCTTTTCTACCCTCAATGATCAAAATACCATTTTCACACCAAGCATTCTCTTCCTGATACCACTGGTTTTCTTCGTTTCGTACAAAACCTTTTTCATATTTCCAGTCTGAGGGATCAGGTTTGCCATTTTTATTAAATTCTTCTGCCCAAACTAGCTTATAACCATCATTAAGATAGGCAGAGGTGGCATTCTGATTTTGCCCAAATACATAGCTGGTTAAAAAAACCAAAAACATCGTGTGGACGATACTGCTAATAAACTTCATCGCTATACCATGGTTTGTTGTCATTCTAATTTTTCAAGTACATAATCCATAGGAACCATATCTGCTACTTTCTCATAAGCCCACATGCCTTCGAAGAGCAATGCTTCTGGATCATAAAGGCCGCCATTCTCATAAAAACCAGGAGAGGGCTTCAACCTGTAAAGCAAAGAAATCTGGAAACTCGCAAAATCATCAGGCCGCTGGATCTTGTAGCCTGAATACTTCGTATAATCCTTAGGCTCTTTCTCCTTTATAAAAATAATATATAAAGCATCGTTAAAATCAAGTGTTTTCAGCGAGGGAGATTTCTGCTGTACCAAAGTATGTCTTTCCACCTCTTCTCTTATCAGCATTTCAACTGTGTCTGGAAGGAGTTTCATTTTAGTCCAATAAGAAAGCGATTCCTTCCTGCGCTTCTCATCCCTGTGCTTACGCATCTTTTCAGAGAGCAGCTTTAACCGCTCATCTATTACAGCGTCAGGTCTCTTTTTTGTATTCGGAGCCTTAACAAGTCTATTTATGAAAAATCCTTGCTTTTGATAAGTATTGTCGTAAAGGGCCCTGAAAAAGTGCTCTGGAGAACCTATATAAGCAGACCTTCTAAGTTTTGCATAGCGTTTCACTTTTGATTCCTTCTTTTCTAATTCCTCAAAATAGGGGTAACCATAAAAATGGACGACATTAGTTTCATAGTCTTTCTCAAAATAACTCAACAAGTATTTGACTGTATAGCCCAGTGCTTTGTTCTCTATAATTAAAAGCTCGTCTGAACTGGCCTTTAAAATCCGCAGATCTTTATCATACTCAAATCGTATGACTCCCGGATTGAGTATCACACATTTTTTAGCATTTGCAGAAGTGCCAATAAAGTTCTCTTTGAATGTTGCCAGGTACTCGGAGCGATAAGGGTCTGGCCTGACGACGACCTCTGTGAGCAGCTTGACATTTTCTTCCAGCACTACTTCTACTTCCTTCGCCCTATTAGTGACAATTACGTTCAGCGTCGAAGGCGTATAACCTATCATCTCCACCAAAAGATTATAATTTCCAGCGGTTAGCCCTTTTAGCACAAAGCGGCCAGAACTGTCAGCTACCGTACCAATCTGATAACCGCTCAACAGAATATTAGCTCCTGGCAGAGTTGCTCCCTTTGCATCCTTAACTAGACCAGAAATAGAATATACTAATGGTTTAAGTTGTATAAAAGTTTCTTTAGCAGTGATCATCACAACCTTATCCTCAATCGAATAATCCAAAGAATTGCTTTTTAATAAACTATCTAAAGCCTGCTCTAGCTTGGAATTTTTAAAGTTAACGTTGACAGATTTAACCCCTTTTAGCAGGTCTGCATTATATAGGAAATCGTACTTTGTTTGCTTCCTCATTTCCTTGAAAACATGCTGCAAGGTGACGTTCTTCTTCTGAAAAGTAATACGTTGAGCGTAAGTATTAATTCCCGAAAAAGTCAGAATGACACTTAGGAAAGCAAGCAAAAACCTCATTATTCAATAATCGTCACTTTTCTGCCCTCAATCCTAAATTTCACTTTTGCAGTGCGTTCAAGAGATTTAAGGACAGTTGATAAACTTTTTGAACGGGCAACCATACCAGTAAGCTTTAGGCCATCATGGTTCCCATTGTCTGTTATTTCAACATTGTACCAGCGGGAAACTTGATTCAATATACTGCTGAACTCCTCGTTTTCGAAATTAAAGTCACCATTTTTCCAGGCCATACTTTCCGTCAAATCAACCTCCTTAACCTTTAAGGTTTTTCGGGACAACTGTGCTTGTTGGCCAGGCCTCAATGTTGCTTTTGAGGTATGGCTATTAGTCGAAACGACCTCCACTGAGCCTTCAAGCAATGTTGTTTTAGTTAGTTGTTCATCAGGATAACTGCTCACATTAAAATGTGTACCCAGAACCTTGATCTCCTGCTTGTCGGTTTTGACAATGAAAGGATGAGATTTATCTTTAGCAACTTCAAAATATGCCTCCCCAATCAGTTCAACTATTCTGTTCGCTTTTGAAGTAAATGTTGTCGGGAATTTCAATGATGATGCAGCATTCAACCATACCTTCGTCCCATCAGGGAGGTCGACGCTATATTGCTCGCCTTTAGCCGTTAAAACAGTATTCGTCTGAGCCGTTTCTGCCTTTGCACTTGAAACTCTATAAACAAGCCTATTTTGCGCAGCTTTAAATATTTCTACTCCTGTCTGTTCCGCAATCTTTCCATTTGAAGCACTGGATAACTCAATGCGCTGTCCGCTTGCAAGAAGCAAGGTAGCGGCAGTTCTGCCAGGAACAACCACATTCTGTATAGCCTTTACTTGCTGATTGCTTTCAACTATCTGGTGAGAATTGAAATAAAATACAGCAACACCCACAATTAACAGAACCGCAGCGGCTGCAGAAATCAAAGGGTAGTTAAAACGTCTAGCCTTAAGCGTATGCAGCTCAGGAACCTGCATCAATGCACGATACATGTACTCGCTCTGCTGGTCCAGTTCTGCTTCCGTCAATTCCGGAACATCATTTCTTCTGAAATAATGCAGCCAGTATTTGGTAGCTTCTTCTTCCTTGGTATCTTTATTTTCCATTCTTATCCTTCTCGAGAGTCATCATTTTTATTAAAGGCAATTTACACACTTAAATTGGGGACAAGCTCTAGAAATATTCCTGAGCCAAAACAAACAACAGGTAAACTAACATCCCAAGTTTCAACCGCAAATGCTTCATTGCACGTTTCATTTGAGTAATAACGGTTGATTCTGCAACTCCCAATTGTTCAGCAGTTGACTTTATCGAAAGGTACTGCGTTCGCCTCATCTCATACACCTCACGCATCCCTTTGGGCATAGCCGATATTTCTTTGTCGATCATTGCCTGAATATCCTTTTCCCTGATCATAAAATCAGTCTCAGTCCTTTCTCTATCTAAATACCTGTTACCCTCATCAGCATATTTCTTCAGAACATCTTTGTGTTTGTAAACGTTGTAAACTTTATTGAGAACTGATTTATACAAATAACCTGAAATGGTTGTATCTGGATCAAAACTGCTTCTGTTGTGCAATAACCAGGCAAATACATCCTGAACCAAATCCCTAGATTCTTCCTTATTTCCTAATTTATGGTAGGCATAGAGATATAGCGGTTTGTCATAGCGAAGATAAATTTCTTTGAAGGCAGCATCGTCACCAGCAATAAATTTGCTTGTCAACTCATGATCGGTATGGCTGCTATAGTCCAATTGAAGGTTATTTGGTTAGGGACCACAATATAAATAAAAATATTTATGCTGATAGTTTAACGATGGCTTTAAATTTTAAACTTCAAGGTACTCAATTTTGACGACGTCATCAAAACTACTTACTTGCTCATGTTTTATCTCGGCCGAATATTCTTTCTTTTTTTTAACAATGATAGTGCTATTGTCTTTCCAATAGGCTTCAATTTGCAGACCTGCCCCCTCTTGAATAATAAATGCATCCAGATCCACCTCCCAGATAAATAGTGACTTCTGAAGTTGCGTCCTTCCCTATGCCGTTTGATCGATTCATAACTCCACGTTTGCCATCTGGTTAACGATATTCGGATAGCAGGCCGTTGTTAATTTGGAACGCGTTATATTCGGCTTCATTAAGAACCTTGATCGTATTCGCAGTGTTCTTAACTACCGTAGATTGCAAATATAATCATGACTAATAGGATAATATGAATAACGACAAATCTCATCAGTGTATCGGAAGCGAAGAATTGGTTGCTAAGACAAAGTTAAATATTGAAAAATTTGGTCTTCAAGTGATTATGGTTAGCTCTACAAGCGATTCACCTGCCTTTACTTATAGTATTGGTTTATGGGAATGTTACAGCTATCCGGAGATTATCTGCTTTGGGCTTCCAACTGATGTAGCCCATGGACTAATTAATGATGTAGCTGCAGCCATAAAAGGTATGTAAGGTAACATATATGGCATTGGAAGGCCGGTTGGTACTTATGCATGTATTTTTCGGTATGCTAAGTGTTAAGTTTATCCCTGCTAATGTTAGTAATTTTTCTTTTGATAAAGCTCTTTACTATCGCATAATATTTATATTTGACATAGTTGTCAAGAAAATATAGTCATGATGAAAGAAGAAAATATAGGTGTATATATAAGACAATTGAGGGAAGAAGCAGGTATGCCCCTGAGAAAACTGTCTGCCATACTCGATATTGATCAGAGCACCTTAAGCAAGTTGGAGCGTGGTGAAAGGCCGATAACTCGACAAATGTTGCCAACTATAGCAAAAACTTTCAACGTAGATGAAAAAGAGCTCGTGGTGAAATTTTTGAGTAAGCAAGTGGCATATCAATTGGCAAATGAACCATACATTAAAGATATATTATTGGCGGTTGAACAAGAAATTAAATACTTAACGAAAGCGGTCAATAATAAGTAATGGAGATTAAATTAGAAGAACTACAATATCAACAGACTGCTATTCAATCGGTTGTCGATGTGTTTGATGGAAATATAAAAAATTCTTTTGATAATGCCTGTTTTGAGGGGATACGTTCAAATAATTGTACGTTATCAAATGAGCAAATTACGGAAAACATTATGGCTGTTTCAATTGAAAATGCCATTGATGATCAAACTGCAAAAATCACAAGTGAAAATGAGCTTACCATTGAGATGGAAACAGGTACCGGTAAAACCCTTGTTTACATTAAAACAATTTGCGAATTATACAAGCATTATGGCTTTACAAAATTTATAATTCTAGTGCCATCCGTTGCTATCCGCCAAGGTGTCTTAAAAACGCTAAATACCTTTGAACGGCAATTGGAAAATATCTATGGCTTCGTGCCAAAATCTTTTGAATACAATAGTAAAAAGCTAAACAAAGTAACCAATTTTATTGAGGAGCAATATCCACAAATCATGGTGATGACTTTAGCTTCATTTAATTCGGAAGATAAAATCCTTAATCAGGCTAAAAGGGAAGACTTATTTGCAAATATACCTTTTATAGATGCTATTGGTAGAACAAATCCTATTGTTTTGATGGACGAACCACAAGAGGGAATGGACACAGTAAATTCTGTTAAGCAAATTGCAAAACTCAATCCGCTTTTCAAATTAAGATATTCGGCTACTCATAAAGTGGTTAAAAATTTAATTTATCGTTTAACACCTTATGATAGTTATAAGCAAGGTTTGGTTAAAAAAATTGAAGTATTAACCGTTACCGAAAAAAATGATGAGGCTACTTTAAAACTAGAATTAAGTGAAATACAGAATGGTAAAAATCCAATTCGTGCAAAAATAAAAGCGTGGCATCAATCTACAGCAGGTAAAATAGAGTTTAAAACGACGAGTTGGTTAAAAGATGGGGATAACCTTGGCTTAATTACAAATAATCCGAGTTATTTAAAATATCAGATAGAACGCATTAACAAAAGTTTAAGAACGGGAAAATGGTCAATTACGTTTACTAATGGAGTGCAGATATTTGAAAAACAAGCATCGGGAAATATTGAAAGTATTTGGGCATTGCAATTAGAATGGTTGATGATTCG
Organism: Pedobacter sp. JCM 36344; assembly: GCF_046546555.1. NCBI lineage: Bacteria > Pseudomonadati > Bacteroidota > Sphingobacteriia > Sphingobacteriales > Sphingobacteriaceae > Pedobacter > Pedobacter sp. JCM 36344. The sequence continues at coordinate 3,674 of NZ_JBKHKK010000026.1, read as the reverse complement.
TCATTTCACCAAAATGCAAAAATTGCAAGAAAAAGGTATCAAATGTCTATCCCTTATTTTTATTGATAAGGTTGCCAATTATGTGAGTGATAATCCGATTATCAAAAATCTTTTCATCGAAAAATATAAAAGTATTTATGCTGAGTTCAATGATGGACAAATTCCTTCAGCAAGCGATATTGAAGCTATACAGGGATTCTATTTTGCTAAAACTGGTAAAGGGGAATTTACCGATAACGAGACTTCTATGCGTAAAAACTCAGATGTTTTTGATGCCATTTTAAAGGATAAGGAGGAGTTATTAACCTACGGTGATTCCGTAGCTAATAAAATTGAATTTATATTTTCACACTCTGCTTTAGGGGTGGGCTGGGATAATCCAAATATTTTCAATATCGCTACATTAAATAACTCTTATTCAGAAATTAAGAAACGGCAGGAGATTGGCCGTGGTTTACGTATTTGCGTTAATCAAGAAGGAGAACGTGTTTATGATAGTTTGGAAGTTGCAGATGAAGAACGTGTCAATCAACTTACGGTTATTCCAAATGAAACTTACGAAACATTTGTAACGCAGTATCAGGATGAAATTAAAGAAACGTATGGTACAATCTCGGCAGGTGCTGGAATGGCGCATACGCATAAGGGAAAAGCTCAAAACCAAGTATATTTTAAACGAAATCAAAACGAAACTATTAATCAAGCCTTTAAACGGTTTTGGAAAGCATTGTCAAAAAAAACTAATTTCTCGGTTGCTTTCGATGAAGAAACTTTAATAAAAAGAAGTAAAGAAGCTTTAAATAATATAAATATAGCTGATTATCAGGCTGAAGTAACAAGCCGTTCCATTGGGGCTATTAGCGAAAGTGGCATCACCGATGAATTTGGAGGAACTGAATCATATAAATTGAAAGCAAATTATTCTGCACTAGATTTATTGGAAGAAATAAGTGAAAACACTGGACTATCGTATATAACTACTTTTAAAATCATCGAAAATATTGACAGTATAAAATCTTTTGCAAAAAATCCACCTCAATATATTCATCAAGCTTCTGCATTGATTAAAAATATAGAACTGGAAGAAATGCTTAGGGGACTAGATTACCATTTAACAAGCGAAACTTTTCCCTTTGATTTTGAGGATTTTGTGAAAAATATTGATGAAAATGGTTATGTAAATACACCAAATAGGGGTGTTTTTGACAAGCAATTGGTAGATAGTGATGTAGAACGAAAATTTGCCATAGGTGCGGATTTGGATGATGAACTGATATGCTTTCTCAAATTGCCAAGTTATTATAAAATATCTACTCCAATTGGCGATTATGAACCAGATTTTGGGATTGTAATGAAAAGAAAACAATTGAGAGACGGCAAGGAAAGTGAATTTTACTTTGTCGTTGAAACCAAAGGAACAAACGATATCAATGATAAAAAAGCTCTAAAAGAAAGTGAGGTATACAAAATACAGTGTGCCATCAAACACTTCAAGACGCTTGGCGTAGAGGTGAAGTACAAAGCCCCAGTAAAAGATTACCAATACTTTAAAGACAACGCTATAAATGACATTAACACCCCAATTGAAAAATAATGAGTACTCAAGAATATAGTAATAATCCATTGGAGAATGTACAATCGCAAGATTGGAACAAAGTGCGATTGGAACAGCTAAAAATGTTGATGCCCGATTTGTTTACAAATGAAGGCCAATTAAACATAAACGAATTGAAAAAGATAATTGATAGCGAAAGTGTGAACGAAACCGAACGTTATGAATTTCGTTGGTTTGGTAAAAGCAATGCTAAGCGAGAGGCTTTTACTCCAACTGACGCTACATTGGTTTTTGATGAAAATCGAAGTGTAAATCCTGTAGAAAGTGATAACTTAATTATTGAGGGGGAAAACTTAGCCGTATTAAAGTTATTGAGCCAGAGTTATCGCGACCAAATTAAATGTATATACATTGATCCCCCTTATAATAAAAATAAAGATTATATATATAGAGATACCTGGAAACAAGACAAGCTTGAGTACTGGGAGGACATTGAGGTTGTCGAAAACGGATTGAAGATTGATACAAATAATGATGCATCTGGAAGATATCATAGCAATTGGCTGAATATGATGTTCAGTCGCCTGTTGATAGCTAGACAATTACTAAAGGAAGATGGTGTGATTTTAATATCTATCGATGAAGATGAAGTTCATCATTTGCGGAAAATCGGCGAAGAAGTATTTGGAGCGGAAAATTATGTTGGGGAGATAGTTTGGAAAAACAGTAGCAAGAACGACCAAGCGTATATTTCGATACAACACGAATATATCCTATTCTTTGTGAAAAATAGAGAAATAAACAAAGGCGAATGGATAGAAAAAAAAGAAGGTTTAGATGAAATTTACAAAGCGTTCGAGAATTTCAAGCAGAAACATGGTACCAACTGGGAAGCGATTCACCGAGAAGGATTAGAGTGGTATAAACAGTTTGCAGAATCAAACCCTATATATTCTAGTAAACATTATTCTTGGATGGATGAGCGTGGTGTTTATTTTCCTGATAACATTTCGGGGCCTAATTTTGGACAATATCGGTATGATGTAATCCATCCAATTACAAAAAAAGTCTGTAAAGAGCCAGCCAGTGGATGGCGTTTTCCTAAAGAAAAGATGAGAGATAGAATAGAGGAAAACTTAGTCCATTTTGGAAAGGACGAAACTACTGTTCCGAATAATAAGACATATTTAAAGAATACTGAAAATCAAAGTTTGACGAGTGTAAAATATCGGGATGGTAGAGTAGCTTCGAAAAAGTTGGCCACTTTAATGGGAGGGAATTATTTTACTAACCCGAAAGATTCATATTTATTATCACAGATATTTAAAGCCGTTGGTGTTAGTGGAAAAGATACCGTATTAGACTTTTTCGCTGGTTCGGGCTCAACAGGAGAGGCAATACAACAACTAAATAGAGACGACAATGGGGAAAGAAAATATATTTTGGTACAACTTCCTGAAATTACCGATAAAAAGAGCGACGCATATCAAGCTGGCTTCAAAAAAATAAGTGATATTACTATACAACGAAATAAAAGAGTAATTGAAGTAATCATTGAAGACAAGAAAAATCAACAAAATGGGTTGTTTGATAAAAGCGAAGGAGAAGATCCATTAACTAATTTAGGTTTTAAAGTATTCAAGCTTAAAAAATCCAATTTTCCAAGAGTAGAGTATGCGCCTGATCCTGAAAAATCAGACGAAGAAAACGTAGAGGCTCTTAAAAAATATATTAGGGATAAAGAAGGTCAATTACTTACAGCCTTTAACCGAGATGAACTGATCACCGAGATATTAATTAAAAATGGTTTTAAATTAAACTATAAGATAGACAAACAACAACATTTTAAAAAGAATGAAATCTTTTTAGTAACAGACAAAGATAAGGAGACATTGATTTGCCTAGATGGAATTTTGGCTGACGAAACCGTAGAGTATTTCAAAACAAATATTGGTCAAAAACTTATTGTACTTGAACGTGCATTAGATACAACCAAGAAGTGGAATTTAAAGCATAGTATGGGAGATAAATTTAAGGCGTTTTAAAATTTAGAAAATGGCAACATTCTTTTATAAAGGCAATATCCGAATCACTCAATCGGCTGTCCGTTTGTTTCGCG
>NZ_JBKHKK010000025.1:0-15330 GCF_046546555.1 Pedobacter sp. JCM 36344 | reverse complement strand
ATTTCCGAATGCCAGTTAAAGAGCCAATAATGGAATCGAGGCTCATGTAGTTAAATAACACGGAAATCACCTAATTGGGCAATCAATATAAAAAGAGCCTGCGTACGTTCATCGCCAAAGGTACTTTTTCCAATCGACATCCTGTCCATCCCTTCTACAAAATCACCAAAAGTGTCGTTGTACACATCTATTTCGTTCAGCAAAATCTGCTGCGCACAGTTCCATAAAGCAATGCAGTACATATAACTTTTATCACTGTAAACTTGGCGTACGGGAGTTGAGTCATTAAAATCCTCATTTTGATTTCCGCTAACAATATTCCAAGTACTATTTGCTTGTTGATAAGCTTGATCACCCTCTACCAAACTCTCTATATCAATATCATTTATATAGAGGTAGTTCAGCAAGCATCGCGTGGTGTGGGTTAAAATGCGGATCAATTTCTTCAATTTCATCGTACTCGCTCTCAATAAAATGCAACATATCAGCGGATATGAATTTTAGAATCCAAACCGCTGATTCCATCAGCACAACTTCTTTAACAATCACAGATCTATATTAAGATTTTAACTTCCAATAATTCTTGCAAGCTACCACAATTAAAATACAGAAGCGGGACATTAAAGGAATTTCAAAAAATAGTAATTATTTAACCTAAATACACTAAAAACAATGCTTCAGTTGAAATTATTTGTGCAAATTTACACCGTCAAACTTATTTATTAAGTATTGCGAACTATCCTTGAAATTAGGGTTTCAAGGATTCATCCAAATTACCTATTGCCTAGATGCTGAACTTTCCACTTTTTTTATCCGTTACACTGTCTATTCTAATCGCCATCATTTTCATGACCAGGAAAGATCGAAACGCCGTAAACCGCTGGCTTAGTGCAACCATCATACTAACCGTAGTTTTCCAAAGCATAATTTTCTACATCATTTCAACAGGTCTATTGCACGAGTTCTGGTACTTGTTTAGGATAGGCTGCCCCTTTTATTACCTCACACCTCCCCTCATTTACATTTACATCAGCCTTATTCTTAAAAAAGAACGCAAATCACTCCGCCATTATCTGCTCCATATTATCCCATTTGCAATCAGTGTCTTGGATATCAGTTGGTATTACGCAACCACTACTTCTGCCCAGCGCATCAGCGAAATTTTAGAGATCCAAAAAGTTTCGTCCGCACAAATCTATCTGGGTGCCGGATTTCTCCCTTCAATCGTACATTACTATGCCCGATTTATTCAACGGGTATATTTTTTAGGCCTGCAATGGCTCCTGCTGGTTAAACAAAATGCCACCTCCAAATTAAAGAGCGCAGAACTCAAATGGGCAATATTATTAACAACAGTTCAAACCTTCATCGTGATTGGGTATGGTTTTTTTACCGCCCAGATCTTTCGCTTTAACACCACCAGGGTTACCGACTCTTTTGACGCGGCAAAAGAAACGAGTATTACCATCACGTTGCTCGGGGTCATTACCATCTGCTTATACCTTTTCATTCATCCTAAAATCCTCTACGGGGTATTGAAACCGGAGCCCCGATCGGGAGCTAAAGCAAAATCAAAAGCTAGCGAAACTGGTCAATATGATTGGTTGCCCATAGGGATCGACCTCCAGGATTGTTGCAGCAGATTAGAGCAGCTGATGCTGGTCGAGAAGCCCTTCCTGAAAGGTAAAATATCGCTCTCCATCATCGCCAATGAATTGAAGGTCCCTGTCCACCTCTTGTCTGCCATCCTCAATAAACATTATGGCAAAAGCTTTAGCGACTTTATCAATGAGTACCGTATCCAGCACCTACTGACTCGCATCAAAGAGGACTCCAATTGGGATCAGTTTACGCTGGAGGGCATAGCCATCGAAACGGGCTTCTCCAGAACAGGCTATTATACGGCCTTCAAAAAGCTAACAGGCAAAAGCCCTGGCACTTACCTCTCCGAATTGGACACCGATCCACAGCCCATAACACCGCAACTACAATAGCATAGGAAAAGAGGTTCCAAAAAAGACGTCCTATTTTCCTAAAACGGAACTTCAATACCCGCCAAAGGCTACAATAAATCCCTCAGGTTTTTAACCTTAGTGTTAAAATCTCAAACCATGAATCTTAGCCGCTTACAGGGGAATCACTATTTCGAAAATATCTTTAAATTCTCGCATGATTTTATCTGCATCGCCAGCCAGGATGGCTATTTTAAAGAGGTAAATCAAACGGTAATGCAAACCTTGGGTTATAGTTATGAGGAGCTATTGAACCGGCCCATTGAGTCGTTTATCCATTCCGAAGATCAGCCATCGGCTCCCCTATATCCAGAACAGTCGCCATCGTTGTTGAACTCCGAAAGTCGTTACCTCACCAAAACCGGAGAGGTGGTTTGGGTGTACTGGACTTCAACACTCCTAGAAAACGAACAACTGGTGCTCGGCATCGGCAAAAATACCACGCTCAAAAATCAAACGCTCCACAACGCGACTCCTGCGCATACTGCGGCCGACCAGCAATGGCTAAACAAATTTGAAAGCACCGTCAGAAAGCACAATAGAAACCTGGACCTTAACTTAAATAGCATCTGTGCAGAACTGGCCATCTGCGAACGTCAGTTGTTTAGGCGTACCAAAGCAATCCTGGGGGTAACGCCAAATCAATATGTACGGAAAATCCGGCTTCAACTGGCCATGGATGCCATTAAAACCGGAAAGTACCGCACAATAGCTGAAATCTCTCATGTCGCTGGCTTCAAAACACCCAGCTATTTCAAAAGACTATTTGAAGACAATTACAACCTGGAGCTCGAGCACCTGCTCTAGTGGATGCTGATTACCATAAATTCTGTCCTTCTGTTTAAACGGCGCCCTTCTGGGTTGTCCTTCCCAGTGGTTAAGCTGTTGGGCTCAACGGGCCTGGTTTCTCCATATCCCCTGGCTGATATTCTACTCCCCGATATCCCGCTGGAAATGATATAGTCTACACAGGATTGTGCCCGCTGCTGCGAAAGCTTAAAGTTGTAGCTATCTGTACCCACAGAGTCTGTATGCGCACTCAGCTCAATCCTGATCTTTGGATTGTCTAGCAGCACAGTAACCAGATCATTCAACACCAGCATGGAGGCAGGTTTCAGAATCGCCTTATTGAAATCATACAACACGTTCTGGATCACAATCGGCCGGTCTACCACAAACATCTGCAAACAAATATCAGTATTATAGACCGTGTCTTTCTGGAAGCTGGCAAATGCCGGAACAGCAATCGTTTTCGAAAAATATCCTGCTTTCTCTAAGCGCAACTGGTAAGCCCGCTTTACTTTCACATTAAAGGAATAGCTGCCAGTACTGTCTGTAATGCTACTAAAAGTCTGCTTCGACATGGCATCGACTAACTCCACTTTTACGCCCGACAAAACACTTCCGCTATCGCAGCTCTTCACTTTACCCACAAACAGGGCGCTTTGAATCGGAGCTTTTACCGCATGGACGCTAAACAGGTTTAAACAGCAATCTGATTCCCGGTCTGAACTGATGTAGGCCATTCCTTCTTCTTGGTCATCCTCAAAATAATAAAGGTCGTCTTTAGTCGAATTGTAGGGCTGTCCAAGGTTACGGGCGGCGGTCCAGCTTCTGTCTGTTTTAACACTTTCATACAGGTCAAAGTTCCCCATCCCTACATATCCCTTGGAACTAAAGACAAGTCTGTTTTTGCGCGGATCAAAAAACGGGGTATTTTCATCGGCACCAGTATTGATGTCTTTGCCCAGATTATAGGCATTCAAGGGTTGCCCCTCCGCATTCAGATCGCTAAACCAGATGTCTTCTCCACCGCTGCCACCTCTACGGTTCGATACAAAATAAAGCTGCTTCCCATCGGGTGTCACAAATGGCTGCTTGGAGTTTAAGCCCTCCACATTCACCGCATTGTTCAGTCTCACAGGACTGCTCCATTGTCCCGATTCATACCTGCTCAGGAAAATGCCTGTTATTATTTTCCCGCCTTCTTTATACCACCTGGTCAGGTACATTTTCTCCCCCGATAAATCCAGCGAGGGTGTGCCAACGTGCATCCCAGGTGTTTCCTTCCCAGGGAACACTAGCTGCGTGGTTTTGGTTAGGCTGTCTCTATCGCTGATAAAGATCTGGTTCAGGTACTTGTTTTTGGAAGCAGAAGAGGTTCCCGTAAACCAATATTTCCCGCCGGCTATGCTTACTGCAAAATCATTTTCGCTACTGCTGAAAGTGCTTTCCAGCTTTACAATTGTTGTGGTAGTAAGGGTTTGGTGTTGTTTGATGGCAAATAAGCAATCTTTTAGTTCATTGTTGGCAATGATGGTATAGTTGCTGTAATCTTTGTTATCGGAATGGGTACGGATGAATTGGCGGAGTTGAATTAATGCTTCGCTGAGCATGTCGTTGGCCCTAAGGCAGCTCCCGTACCACAACCTGGCCAGGGGGTAGTTGCTTTCGCTCCCTTCCATCACTTGTTTATACCATCCCTCCGCCAGCTGATAATTCTGATACAAACGATAGGATTCTGCCAGTTGGTAGCGGACTTCATTTACGCCTGCACTGTCCATTCCCTGCTTTTGGGAAAAATAGGGCACCATCCCTTGTTGGGTGGTACTGCCTTGCTCTAATGCTTGATCATAGTAGTATGCCGCCGTTACATAGTCCTTTTCCGCGAAAGCCTTTTCTGCCCTCGCCTTAAAGGTTTTATTTTGTCCGGCAGCAGCCTGCGTTAAACAAAGGAATACGAGTAGGATATGGATTCTCATAGGGTTTCTTTATAGTCTTGGGCATTTCTCCTCTCTCGCGGAGAGTTTACGCTTAAAGATATAGCTCACAGATAGTTCGTAGCCCCCCCGTACCGCGCCCATCTTTTGAAGGGTAGAGGTGGTGTAGTCGTAGCTGATCCCTATTATCAGGTTTTTGGCATAAAGTGCTACATTTCCTACAGCGGCATCATTCAGGCGGTACATCCCCCCTAATTTTAAGCTGTAATCCGTATTGAGGTTAAAGTCAAAGTTTAGTCCTGCGGCCTTTATCTCGCTTTTTTGCTGTCTGATGTAAATAAAATGGGGCGTAATGTCTATAAAGGGTGTCGCGCTAATTCTTGCACCGCCATGAAGGTTGTAGCGCATGGGTAATCTGGCAGTTATGCTGCCTTGGCTACTGAAGGGGTCTTTGCTCTGGTTTAAATGTGCTACACTTACTCCCCCAAAGAGGTTGACCTTACCTGATGGGGTACCATCGTAATAAAATATTCCTGCATTGGCATCAAAGGAGGCATGGCTCTGGCTTGCGAAATTTTCACCGGATGACATATTCGGATCAAAACCAATCGAGGTATTGTATTGGTTGTCCATTTGCAACTTGCTCGCATCAAAACCACGGTTAATCACGCCTGCTTGCAGCCCAAAGTTTAGTTTATGGTAACTATCCGCAGAAATGGCCACTTGGTAGCTAAAGGAACCATAAGCAGACAGGGTGTTATAACCCGCCGAACCCGCTTTCTGATTGAGGATATTCACTCCCAGGGCTATTTTGTCCGACTGCCGCAAATCTGCAGAAATTGCAGAGCTCCGGTAATTGTTGGCCAAACCTGTCCATTGCTCCCGCACATTACCTGTAATTCTGGCTTCGCCATCCACTACTCCTGTAAGTGCCGGATTGAGCCAAAGGGGGTAGGCATAGTATTGTGAAAAATGAGCGTCTACCTGCGCTTTTGCTTCATTTGCACTTACACACCACAACAGTATAAAAAAAAAAAGGGTAGTTTGCTTCATCTTATTAATGTAATGGTTCCTTTTTTATTGATTTGACGCCCATCGTTCATTGTCGCTTTAAGCACATAGACATAAACGCCCAATGCTTGATTGGCGCTATTCCGCGTGCCATCCCAGCCTTTGGAAATACTCGAACTGTAAAAAAGCTGTTCGCCCCATTGGCTGTAGATGTAGAAAGCCATGGTTTTCAAGGTTTGACTCCGCACATAAACCACGTCGTTCTTGCCATCGCCATTCGGCGTAAAGGCATTAGGCACAAAGATGTCGTCAAATTCCTTTAACGTTTCTCCCGCACTTGGTCCCGAAGTGGCGCCTTCCTGACAAGCTAAAGTTCCTACCGCCTTTACCAGTATGCTGGCGCGCTGGTTTCCCAAAAGGCCCTCTACGGTATGTGTCAGACCTTGACTTCCAGAATTTGGATCAATAAAGCTGAGCCCATTGTCCAAACTTACTTTATAACCTACAGCATCTTTTACTGGTGTCCATTTAAAGGTGATGCTGTGTTGGGTGGTACTTTCAATAGCTACTGTCGGCGCTGCTAAAGCTGGCATCACCGTAACGGTTACCGCTTGTCTTGTTGCCGAACTGCAGCCTTCTTTATTGACCAACTCCAGGTAATAGGTTGTACTTTGCAGTACAGCAGGTGTAGTCCAGGTACTGCCTGAGCCAATAGCCATCCCGCCTTTTGCAGCAGCATACCAGTTATAAGTGAAAGCAGCATTTGGTACAGCAACAGTAAATACTGCGCTGGAGCCAGTACAGGTAATTTCTTTACCATCATTCGCAATAAAAGTGGATCCTGGCAGCGCCATTACGGTAACCTTTGCGATGCCCAAAGAAGCACTGGAGCATGTTCCATTACTGCCCGTCACGTAAAAGGTCTTGTCGCTACTCAAATTGCCCGTCACATAGCTTTCTCCAACAAACAATAGTTTGGTTAGTGCCGGACTATCGTACCATTGGTAGGTAATTCCTACTATTGGGTTTTTGACAGAAAGGGTGGTACTGGTTCCAGAACAGATGCTGAGCGCCGACCGTTCCAATTCTGGAACCAACAGCTCAGGCATCACCCGGATAGTGATTACATTACTGATCAAGGGAAGGTTGCAAGGTTCTGCAACTACTGTACGTCTGAAATAGGTAGTAGTTGTAAGCGTGGGGGGATCATAGTTTGATGCGTTCGCTCCGCTAATGTCTGTAAACGTAAGGTTGTCCGTAGATTTTTGCCAGCTATAAACATATGTATCATTCCCTCCGGATGGAACAACACCGGTTAGAATATCCGGATCTCCTTTGCCACAAAAAGTGTTGAGGGCTGCCGGGTTGATGACATTATTGGCCAATGCGGAGCTCACACTGAGTTTGATGGAACTGCTAATGGTCGACAGGCCACAACCGTCGGACATCGCTATTCTGCGCAGGTAAGTCGTACCCTTTATTTCTCCTGGGGTATAGTCTTTGGAATTAGCCCCATCAATGTTCTCAAAATGGAGGTCATCTATTGCGCTTTGCCATTGAAAGAAAATGGTAGCAGAGCCACTGGCAGGACTAGAACCTATAATAGTTGCCGGCGTTCCGGAACTGCAAAAAGTATGGACCAGAGGTAAGGTGATCTCGTTGTTGATAATGGGTAAAATAGGTTCTACGGTGACAAGGTAATAGGAATCATACACTGGCAATCCCGATATCACCGTTTTCCGCCTCAGGGTATAGGTAATGTTCAGCGTACTGGGATTATATAGGGGTGTAGCGAGGTAGTTGAGTTCTGTTTGGACTCCAGGAGCATTGACCCAGCTGTTGCCTTGATAAAATTCCCAGGAGTAGCTGTTGGATGTTTGACTTAAGAGATCTCCTTTGATGATAATATTGGCTCCTGAACAAATCCGAACAGGCCTTGGCATTGGATCGGCAGCAAGCAGGGAACCATGCAGGCAGAGCGCCAAAAGCGAACTGAAAAGGAGGCGTATAAGTTGTTTTTGCATTTACACGCCAAAATTCCTGAAAAGAAACATAACAAAACTGGCGTAAATGGCAACAAAACTGACATTTACTCAGTAGGCTATCTGGATAGTAAAAACAGCACCCTCCCCCTCCACACTGGTAAAAGCCAGCTCGCCCTTATGCAAAAGGACCACCCTTTTAGCAATGAACATTCCCAGTCCGGTTCCTTTAATTGCCCTTACGTTATCTGCACGGTAAAATGCCGTAGCAATCTGTTGCTGTGAATCGAAAGGAATGCCTATACCGAAATCAGTAATAATAACCTGAAAATATTTATCAGCAAATAGGAGTTCAACATTTGGGGAGGGTTTCCCAACGGAATACTTTAATGCATTTGAAACCAGGTTATTTAGGGCATGTGTTATAAGTGAAGAGTCTACTGTAATCTCGCGTTTTAGTCCGCTGACCACGAAATTAACCTTCCGTTTATCTATTTGAATCAATTCAAGGTCATTCAGAACCTTCTGAATAAGGGGTATTAAGTCTACACTTTCCATGTTACAGGCAAATATTTTAGCATTCATTTGTCCAAGAGTAAGGACTTTTTCAATCAGTGAATTCAACTGGTCTATTTCGTTGATGACGGTATGAATGTGGTTCATCAGGTAAGCGGCATCGACTCCATTTTTAGCAATGTGCATTGCGGAGAGTTCTATGCAGCATCGCATAATATCCAGTGGTGTCCGGAATTGATGAGATCCCAATGATACGAAACTCGACCTCAATACCTTCAGTTCTAGTTCCTGCGCTTTGTGCTCACTAATTTCTTGCAAGGTACCATGGCTTCCAGTAATATTCCCCGAGGCATCCTTAGCCAATACTGCAAAAATTTTAATCCAACACTGCGCTCCAGACTTTTTAATACACCTGATCTCCTGTGTATAATCTTGCACAACACCTGTTATCAATTGCTCAAATAGATTTAAACTTCCTTCTAGGTCATCAGGATGAAGAAAACAGTAAAAGGGCTCACCAAGTGATTCAGCAATACTGTAGCCCATGGTTCGCGTCCAGGAATTATTTAGAAAAACCCAAGAACCATCCACATCTGTTTGAAAAACAACGTCGGGAATAGCTGCAATTAAGGTCTTATAAAGTAAAAAAACGGGCTCTTTAGTTTCAGTCTCCATGATCTCCTGATGGAATTTTCATCCGTATCAAAACTCCATAAATGAATCGTAACAAAACTGGCTTAAATGGCAACAGAACTGACTTTAGAATACAGCTCCGGAGGCAAAATTTGATGCAATCGAGATTAGTTCAGCTTTGGAGTGAATGTTAAGCTTTCTGTAAATATTCTTCGAATGATGGTTAACGGTAAAAAAACTTATATTAAGCACCGACGCGGCGACCTTGTTCGCCATACCCGTCTTTAAAAGAAAAATAAGTTCTATCTCTCTTTTGGTTAAACTGGGATAGGCCTCCTTTAAACTAACTGATCCTTGTTTAATTTCCAATAAATGATTTACTATTGATGGGGATAGCGGAATCGCTCCTTCAAAAGCTTTATGCAATGCATCTTTAATAAACTCAAGACTACTTGATTTTAACAAGAATCCAGTTGCCCCTTTAGCTATGGCGGATCTAGAAATATTCGGGTCAGATACCGAAGAGAGTATGATGATTCTACTTTCAGGAAAGGTTTGTTTAATAACGTGGATAAGATCCAGGCTATTTCCCGAAGGCAACATCAAATCAAGCAAAATAATGTCTGGAGGATACTGAGAATCTAATTGACTGATCTCCTGAACACTGCTGAGACTAAAAATAACCTTAAAGGTATGTTCAGCACTAAAAAATTCATAATAATTGCGCAATAAAACTAAATTATCCTCAATTAGCCCAATCTTAATTAACATGTAACAAAACTACACCATTGGTTACAACATATGGGAATAATAATGTCAAAAAGATGCCATCAAAATTAGATTACAAATTATGACCACTTGTAAAAAGTAATTAAACATTTATAGCATACATATTTTTTAATTGGCAAAAAGAAAAAAATATGCTTTAGCATTCCTGATCGCCTAATTCGATCTACATCCCCGGCACTTTTACACTTCTTGCATTTTAACTCAAAATTCATTTACTAAAGGTTATGCTTTTCAAACAATTAAAAAATCACTAAAACAAGTAGTATCGCTCCTAGGGATAACCAGGCAAGATTCATTCAAGAATTCAATACCAATCCCAGTATAATTAGTGCTGTGATGATTAAAAAAAAGTCTACACGAGTCATATTTGGTTACTTGGTACTATTTTGAGCAGATGCCAATTGGAACTGCAGACCAATTAATCAAAACTAATTGTTGGAAGTTGTGATGTCAATACCTAAATCAAGTAGGTTGCTTGGAGTATAATCTTTGCTAATTTAATACTGTGCCCAGCGTCAATAGCTTCATTTTTTCGTACAAATGGTCCGGGTGGAAGGGTTTTGAAAGGTAATCGTTTATTCCAACTGCCGCTATCTTTTTCACGACATCTGGATTGAGCCCTGCACTCAGCGCTATAATGGGTGTGGCTGCTTTTCTATTTCCTAGACTTCGTATCGCTGCTGAGGCGGCATAGCCATCCATCTCGGGCATGTACAAATCCATCAAGATCAGGTCAAAATCCTGTGCGGCTAAGGTCTCTAAGGCGATGCGCCCATTTTCCGCAACTACTGGAAAAACTTTCCAGCGCTCTAGTGCTTTTTTAAGCACCAGTACATTTATCGGGTTGTCTTCCACCACTAAAACCTTAAGGTGCTTCAGGCAAAAGTCCATTTCCTCGGCTATCCCCGCTAATTGTTCCCTATGATGGTAATCCAAAATAATAGGAAAGCTGACTTTAGTACCAATATCAATATGGCTTTCCAGTGTTACTGCTGTGCCAAATAAGGCCAACACCTTTTTAACAATAGGAAGGCCGATGCCTGTGCCGCCATAATGCCTGCTCGTGCTGGAAGAAGCCTGAACGTAAGGCTCAAAAACACTGTCCTGCCGGTCGGCCGCAATACCGATACCCGTATCTGTAACCGTAAAACGAAGGGTCATTTGTCCCGCAGTAAGCTGCTCAATCAACACCTCGAGCTGCACTTGGCCCTTTTCAGTAAATTTTATGGCATTATTAACCAGGTTAGACAATACCTGTGTTAAACGGGTAGGGTCACTCTCAACATATTTACCTTCCAATTCCTCATCAAGCTGAATGGAAAATTCCAATCCCTTCTATTCCGCCTTTAGCTTAAAAACCCGATGGTTGTTTCTAATCAATGCTGCGAGATCAAAGCTGGTCCGCTCCAATACCACATTATCCGAATCAAACTTATTAAAGTCCAAAACATCGTTGATTAGAGACAATAGGTGCTCCGCAGAAAACTGCAGCACATCCAGATGCTCCTTCTGGTCAGGGCGCGGATCTTGCAGGGAAAGTGCATTGGACATCCCAATCACCCCATTCAAGGGTGTGCGCAACTCGTGCGACATGGCAGATAAGAAATCCATTCGCGCAGTCGACAATTTTTCTACCGCAAGTAAACTGTCTTGCAACTTGTTGTTCAACTCCCGTAACTCGTTTTTAGTACGCGTCAAATTGAGGAAGTTCTTAATAAATGCTTTAAAAAAGTGGTATTGAAGGAATATAATGAGAAAGAAATTGTAGGAGATCACAAACAGGTAAGTCATCTGACCAACAATCTGGGGCCCATTTCCAAGCTGGAAAAAGTTTTTACTGTCCAAGGCGGTGAAGAGGAGAACGGGAAGAATGTTAATGGCCGCATAAAACCAACCCCACTTCAGTCCGTGCATATAGAAACCCATGGCACAGCCTAACCAGATAAATTGAAGCGTGGCAATGTTAATGCTGTGCACATAAATAGACAGGTTGCTCCATACTACAATCGTGCAGATCCACAATACAAGATGGGAAACCATTTTCCAGGCTCCAGTAAAATAGGCGATACCAAATAGTCCGAAGGTAAGCACAAAGACCACACAAACCCGGATCAGCTGCAAGTTATTGCCACCAATCGCATAAACGACAATAAGCACGGCACAAAAGAAGGTATAGGAGCAGAGGATATAGGCAAGCATTTGTATCCGGGCACGATTAATCGGGTCTCTCTCTTGGAGAATCAGGTGATTAAAAAGCCGGCTAATCTTTCCGAGGGCGAAATTCATAGAGACAGTTGTCGTTTTTTTGGTTCGGGCGACAAGATACAACTATAAAATTTGTTTATAAACAAGAATACCCTGCAGATTACTCTACAGGGTATTTTTGATTAAGATCTGGCACCGACCTACTCTCCCACGTGTTACCGCAGTACCATCGGCTCTGGTGGGCTTAGCTTCTCTGTTCGGAATGGGAAGAGGTGGACACCACCGATATAGGCACCTGAATATTTTTAAAGTTACCTGCAACGTGGAATCGGCAAAGATAGGAAGGGCAGGAAAGACGAATAAAGGCTTTGCTGCCTCTTCCGAATTCAAATTATTTTAAATCGCCCTGCATTAAAGACCATTTGTCAAAATCTCTATTGAGCATTTGTCCGCTGTCTGAAATCATTACCCACTTATTCTTGGCTGCACCTACATCATAGGTAAGTAGTGGACCATCAGGAAATCTAAACCTTGATTTCAATAGCTTGATATCAGGGTTTGCCATTACCAATTGACTAAGCAATTCATCGACAGCTGTAGTTTCAAATACAGCTACCATTCCGAATTCAATTTCAGAATGAACCGCTATCAGCAGACTGTCGTTGGGGGAATAAATAGACCATGTTTCATTTTGTAGTTTAGGTTTAAAGGATGCTGGTATATAGACTGGCCCCGCAGTACAGGCGAAATTTTTATACACGCCTGTATTATTCCAGTCCATGAAATCTTTTCCAGGACCTGCAAGATGAATAGCGGAGGATAGATTTCCAGCCGTATCATTTAGAAAAAGGCAAATAGGGCGGGCAATGATTTCAGAAGATTTTCCCCGGTTAACGCCACCTGCCGATAACAAATATTTTTTACCTGCAGCATAGATTTCGGGACTGCTATTTTTTCCATGTCCCAATTTCACAAAATAGCCATCCCCCTTGTTGAAGATCATTTCTACTACTTTATCCGCCGGACGATAGGGTAAACAGGCAGCCATCAAGGCATGTACATCTCGCGCATTACTATTTATATTGAAATGTTCATCTGCTGAATAGCTTAACCAAGTATTCATAAAAACAGACTGATAATCTGTGGTTAATGAAGTGATAGCAGCTTTTTCATATCGCCTCCTCATTGGGGGATAATGCTTAAACTGATAACTACCAAGGGCATAGGTCCAATTTAAATAATCCAACACATCCCGGGAAGCTGTTCTCAGTTGCTCAGATCCGAATGCTTCTAAATTCAATAAAGCAGTAATGGTATACCCGATATAGGGCAGAGAATTAAATTCATACAATCCACCAGTTTTCATTTGTGCTAGAAAAGACAATAATTTGCCCTCCATTCCATTGTGGATATTGTTATATTGAGAACTTGAATTGCCATGCAACATCATCCACCTGTTTTTAAGGTATCTGGATCCTTCCGTCATTAGGATATGGTTTTCTGTTTCGTCAAATATCCCTAGTGTTTTGGGCGCCTTATATCGAAACTTATTGCCCGATTCAGCCAACAGGATATTCAATAAATAACTTTTAGTTGCGGGATAAAGCAGTTTTGGCTGATCGCCAAATAAATATAATATGGTAGTTAAAGGTGTAATGGTAAAATCATAATCTCCTTTTTTATTTAACGCCCAGGACGATCCTGATACCCCCCATACTTTAAGTTTTGTAATGATGTCATTGGTTTCGGGAATGTCTTTTTTCAACAATAGCTTCGCCAGTAACACCCGGGGTACATTCCCCTTACCATTCATAGTAGTAATTTCAATTGGCTCATTGGACCAGGCAGTTAATACCTTATCCCCAAAATCAGATTGACTTCTCCAAAGGAGTGTTCGTTCATAGGAAACTGATATATTACCGGCCTGAAGAGGTTGAGCATGCCTGCTGCAACCAAACAAGCAACTCAATGCTATAAAAAAAAAGCACAATTTCATTTCTACGCTTTGTTAAATCCGATGAATAATACCCCTAGATAAAAGATATATTTACCAGGGTAAAATATTTAAAATTAGTGAAAACATATCAATAACGTCCTAAACATTTGCATTATATTTGTTATATTAATATAATGGAGATTAATCAGCCTCAAAAAAAGAGAGTAATAGTAGTTTTTTGGAAAAATAATCCAGAAACCCCATTTGAAGTGTTTTCCAACCTTAAAAACTTTTGCTTGAGCTATACACAGTATAATTACAACACAATAAGTAATTATCTAAGCAAAGCGAAAGTTCCATATGAAAATTCAGACATGCGGATTGAACGTAAGTCAATTATTTCAAAGCCTAAGCCTGTCACTGGAAGTCGAGTTCGAAAAATTGTTCCTGTTTTACGAAGAGTGATGATGAAAAATACCGATGATGAAGATCGTGATTTGAAGTATTGGTTGAGCAGGACAAAGAATGGATAAGACGAAGAAATAAAGAAGCTACCAGTGAGTACCGGAACCACGTCCTTCCCAGTCCATTAGTGATGTAGTAAAGAAGTTAAAAGGACGAACCTCTTTAAAATTGCACCAAGAGTTTCCAGCCTTAAATAAGCAGTATTGGGGAAGTTATTTTTGGGCTATTGGTTACGGTTGTTGGAGTACTGGTAATATAACCAATGAAATGGTTAATGAATATTTGAGGCATCACAGAAAACCAAATGATGATAGTAGATCTAATTTTATACTAGAGTAACGATGCAACTTTCAGTCGAAAGCAAAACTATGGACTTTCAGTCCATAATTGTTTATTTGTCTCCGTAATGCCCTTTAGCTGAAAGGACAGTTACAACAACTTCTAAATCATTAATTCTATAAATAAGTCTATCTTTTTGATTTATACGGCGGGACCAAAATCCAGATAACTCATATTTAAGTTGTTCAGGTTTTCCCGTTCCCGTGGTTGGGTGTACTTCCAGTTCGGCAAAAATTGTTTCTACTTTCTTAATATCAGCCTTATTGCCTGATCTGTAAAGGTCGCCTAATTGTTTTTTTGCTTTATTTTGAATGTCTAAAGAATATCTGACCATATATTTTTAGCATCTTTTATCCTTGTAACATCTCCTTTTTCAGCTGATTTTGAAGCTTTCAGTATTCTTTTTACAAATTCCGGGCTATATCCTTCATCCTCAACTGCCTCAATTGGAACTATCGCAAAAGCCTTGCCCTCGCCACGATTAACGATTACCTTTTCAGTACTCGCTATGTCTGCGTACTTTCTGATATTCTTTCTAAACTCGCTAACGGTTATTGTTTTCATAAATCAAATATACGAATTACATGTACGTGTACACGTACATGTACATGTAAAAATATAAACATTTAGGAGGGTGTGATATGGTTGTTCGGTCCGAGGACCTGAATAAATTCAGGAAGCCAAACTGCCTATAAACAAGAATACCCTTCAGATTTCTCTGA
>NZ_JBKHKK010000024.1:0-27238 GCF_046546555.1 Pedobacter sp. JCM 36344 | reverse complement strand
ATAGCTAACGCCATTTACTATTGTAACAAATGTTAGCGGCTTCTCTTCTTCAAACGCGGCATTTTCATTTTTCTTACAAGACTGAAAAATCATCAACAGGGAACAAAGGAAGATTGCGGTTTGCTTTAAATTATATTTCATAGAATTGTAATTGTTAGATACTTTACAAAACTCCCTACAATTCAACTATGCTACAATCCCCCCAATATGGTATATTAATGTGCGTACCAGTGAGTACAAAGTTAGTCCTTTTGGAATACCAAGAAATGTTGAATCGGCATAAATTGTCCATTCTGAATCAAATTAAAGCCATTGGCGCTAAGTTCTTTCGTAACCTGTTTAACAGTCATTTTATGCTCTTCTTTGATGGCTACCTGCGGATCCTCAGCTTTGTATTCAATCAACAACAATTTGCCTTTCGGTTTTAACGATTTTTTAATCGCTTGCAATACTTCCCTTGGAAACAACAATTCATGGTAGACATCGACCATAACTACTAAGTCTACAGTATTTTGTGGCAACCCAGGTGATTTATCAGAACCTTTTACTACGACTACATTTGTCAACTTTAGTTCCTTACTTTTATCTCGCAGGTACTTTATTGCATCGTCCTGAATTTCCACTGCATAGATCTGTTTTACCTTAGGAGCAATCCTAAAAGTATAAAAACCTGAACCGGCGCCGATATCTGCAACGACGGTAGTTTTACCAACAGGCAATCTTGATATAGCAAGATTGGTGTTCTCTTCCTGAGATCTTGTATCCCTCTCTAGCCATGAAAAACCTTCAAAGCTCATCACCTGAGCAATCTCCCTTCCCAAGTAGACCTTGCCCGTACCATTTGAGGAAGGCTGCTTTTTGGTATACCCATCAACCGGTTGCTGGGCATTAAGTAACCCTACCTGAAGCACAAGCATGGTCAGGATCATATATTTAATTTGTTTTATTACAAGCATTTAGAGTATAATACAATTATTGGTAGGTTTGTTTAGCTAATAGTCGCCCTCAATGAAATAAAGATAGAAAGACCAGGTAACACGATCATCAATACATTTTTTAGGACGAAATTAAAGGTACACTTTCAGATGAATTACGTGTTCATATTTTCCAAAGTCGCAGATTTATTACGTTATCTTAGGGAAGTTGGTTTCATGCCGAAATAGTTCTCTATTTGTAACGAAACGAACAAGGCTAGCCTTAGTTGAGGACTGAGAGTGGTTTAGGAGGGGTTTTATATGGTAAAGGGGTGCTTTAGCCCTAGCAGTCCCCTCTTAGTTCCCTCGAAGATAGGTCTATGGTGAAAATTATTATGAAGTCAACAATATATTTGATATATGGACTTGGCGCCAACAGACGCGCGTTCAGAAAGCTAAAATTCTCCGAAGATTTGAACTGCATTTACCTGGACTGGATTCTTCCATTACCTAATGAAACGTTAGCATCTTATGCTCTGAGACTATCAAAATCAATAGATACCAGCAAACCGTTTTATTTAATTGGATTATCATTCGGCGGGATGCTGACTACCGAAATCGCAAAACAACTGAATCCTCTGCACGCTTTTTTAATTTCCAGCGCAGCAGTATTCAACGAGTTACCTTGGTACTTTAAAACCGCTGGAAAATTACGACTTGAAAGGATAGTTCCGTTTAATTTGATGAAGACTTGCAATAGCATTGGGCTGAAGTTCCTTGGTGCTAAAACTCAAGACGAAAAACTGCTTTTAAAGCAGCTAATTGTAGATAGCGATCCAAGATTTATAAAATGGGCATTGACCTGTATACTGAACTGGAGAAACACGATTCGGCCTTCAAACTTGACCTGTATTCACGGGAATGCAGATCGTCTGTTGCCCATAAGATACATCAATCCTGATTTTGTCATCGACGGAGGAAGTCATTTTATGGTTTATGCCAGGGCCGATGAGATCATGAAAATTATTATGGATGAAATCAACCGACACTAAAAGCTGGGTAATTTTGTTAGAATACTAAATCTTTTTTCGATACTATTCTCTTCCTCTTTTACAGATTTTAGAGCATACTTTATTGCATTTGAACGGTATTGACTAAAATATCTGGATGTTTCGGCTCTATCTAAAGGAACGGTTCTAATAAAGAGATTATCTGAGTTGATTGCCTCAAGCTTTCAGGCTATTATTTTTGTAATTAGTTACTCATAAATTCCTTCTTCCAACAAAATTATAATGAAGCTAAATAATTTTTCAAGATTGGAATATCTGCTTCCGCCCAATCCAAATTTAACAAATCTGCTGGCACTAACCACAAATAAGTGGCATGCTCCTTCAATACTATCTCACCTCCAATAATATGGCAGATAAAGGGTACTAATTTTATTATGAATTCAGGATAAGAATGAATGTTTGGCGAGAGCTCTTCCAAGACCACGATGCTTAAGTTCAACTCTTCTTTTATTTCTCTTACTAAACATTCGGATGGTGTCTCACCTAATTCCATTTTCCCACCTGGAAATTCAAATTTAAGAGGCATTTTCATTGATAAGCCTCTCTGCGCAACGAAGACTTTGCTAGATAAATGATCAACTATAATAGCGCAGATGACTTCAAGCATGCTTATTAGCGTTTAAAAATATTTTTTCTATGCCAGTCTAGATTATCTAGAGAAGGAAATTGATGTATTACGCTTGGTAATCATATCTCTTGACGCTCCAACTTTTTTAAACTATCGTGTGAGTTGAATCTTCCCTTAAATGGCTTAAAACTACTATTCTACAGGTATCATCTACGGCGACCATTCCATTATTGAAGGCCTTATGAAGATTAGGATACAAAGCCAACCCATTAGTAACACTACCATTTGCAAGTACTTGCAAATGGTACAATGTGGCAAGCATCGATGAACGCATGTGAAAAAGTGCTTTCCATATTCCGACTAGACAAACGTCCTAAAGCATTAATTATTAAGCTGATCCCATGCTGCTTTACTAAGCTCCGCGATCATCGAATCAATCGTCTTATCATTCTCTTTAGTATTGCTCACAAACGCCGCTACGGCGAAATGTCTACCATTGGGCATCGTGACAATACCGATATCATTAGAGGAGGCAGTCACCCCTTCTTTGTTTACACCAGAGTATCCTGTTTTATGTGCAACTGATGTACTAGGCGGCAGTAGGCCTTTGATTTTCTTTGGTCCGGAAGTGGATTCAGTCATCACTTTCCAGAGAAAAGCATGTGACTTTTCAGAAAGGACTTTCCTTTTATAGAATAGATTAAGCAATTGTACTGAGCAGTTGGGAGTAGCCCAATTTGTGAACTGGACCTTTTCATCCTTGTGCATTTCTTCTTCTGTAGCCACTATTGCTATGTTTTGAACCCCTAGACTAAAGATATAGGTTTGAACTTTGGAGGGACCGCCCAGTAGCCTAAACAGGATATCGCAACCATTGTTATCACTTTGACCCACAGTGAAAGATATTAATTCTGATAAAGGAATTTTAACACCTCCATTCGGATATTTATCTCTTAGCGGACTCCAAGTATCCGGCAATAAATCGCTTTTTTTAATAAGAATCTTTTGATCAAGCGATAATTTTCGCTGATCAACCTGCGACAACACCGCTAGCCCCAAGTGAAATTTGTAGACGCTCTGCATCGGTAGATGCATATCTCCGTTCACACTATAGGTTTTCTCATTTTCCAGATCAAGTACCGAAAACCCTATAGTAGCCTGGTATTTGTCCACTATCCCCTGAAGAGTAGGTTGTAAATAATCTACCCTTTGAGCACAGATGTTTACATTAAGTCCGACTACCAGAAATAACGCGATCAGGTAAACCCTTAAAATCCGCATTGTTAATAAAGTTTTGAGAAAACTTAAATGATTATTCTTGTCAAATTCGTTCATAACTTTACTAAGTTATTCTATTCTACCACGATCTGGATTACGTTTGTAGTAAATTCGCTGGTCATCAAAATAGGGATGCGAATAAAACTTCTCCATATCATAAGTATACGGCTCTGAGGGTTCACTATCGGACCTAAAGGTATTTAATACTTTTTCCTCATACATCTCCGCAATTGCATCCCCAGAATAATCGGGCGCAGCATATAACTGGGCAATAGTTATCCCCGGTAGATATACTTCATCGTCAGTTTCATGTAATTCAGCCAATCCGATCGGTATCAAAATTCTCTTAGGTTTAGTACCTTCCAAGGCAACATCTGCGACTATATATCTCACTTTCTTACTTGATGGATTGAACAATAAGTTTCGCACTTCGCCCAGCTGTTCTCCAAGATCGTCTTTTATGTCCCATCCCTGTATTTCAGGATTACCATCTGCAATCTCATAGTCACTGCCTGCTAAAGACTCCAGCCTGCGGTATTCTTTCGTTTCTTCTGTAGTCATATTTTAGTGTTATTTATGGCGCAACTTCCAACGAATCCGAGGGTGCATTATCCGAAGTCATCGTGTTGTCTTTGTTAAGAAAAAAATAGATTGTCAAACATATTATTGCAATAAGGAGTACGTAAAGCCAAAATTTGCTGCTCCGTTTCTTTTGTACATTTAAATCTGCCATATTACGCGTTTATTGAATAACCCAATACCTTCAATATTTGTTTTTCTATCGATTAGGTTCTTTTGCAATTATGAAAATACTGGAATACTAAAGCTGAAAGTAGATCCATTTCCAAAGTCGCTATCTACCCAGATTTCACCCTCGTGGCGGTGAATAATTTCTGCACAAAGATAAAGTCCGATACCGAATCCAGAAATTGAAAACATCTGAGTTCCTTCTACCCTGTAATAGCGTTCAAATATCTTAGCAGCATCTTGTGGTTTGATTCCCATGCCCTCATCTCGAATACTAACAAGCGCACGATTATCAACTGTAATACAGGCTACATTGATTGTGCTACCGGCTGCAGAATACTTCACCGCATTGCTGATAAGGTTGTTTATAACCTGTCCAATCTTATCTATATCTGCATTTACAATCGTTTCTTCAACTGGCGCAAATACTATCTTATGACTGGAAATGGTACTAATAGATTCGTCCTCTGACTCTTTCACGAGCTGAGCGAGATCAAATACTTTGTGGTCAATATGAATTTTACCTGATTCTAGCCTAGATACGTTAAGAAATCCATTTATCATAGTAGTCATTTTTCCAATCTGGGTATTGGTTTTCTCTAATGAACTGATTGCAAATTCATCTTCTAGCTTTCTCATTTTAAGCAAAAGCATCTGAACATAACCCCGCATAGAGGTTAACGGAGTTTTTAGTTCATGACTCACCATACCAATAAAATCATTTTTTCGTTCTTCATCTTTACGTCGTTCTGTGATATCGTTTAGAACCCCGGTGAAGGCTCTCTTCCCATCGCTATCTTGCATCTTGCCGACTGCCCTTACCCATCTTATCTGACCATCACTATAGCCTAATATTGGATACTCCATGTCGAATGTAATATTGTTCGTGAATGAACGATCTAGTTGACTCAATACATCTGTACGGTAATTATCTGGTATTTGTTTAATAGCTGCCTCATAAGAAATACGCTCCTCCGGATCTAACCCAAAGAATGTTTTCATGCTGGGCGATACTTTGAATTCTTTAGTTTCTGGATTTAGGGAAAATGAGCCCATTCCCGCAGCTTCCAAAGCGAGGCGTAAACTTTCCTCAGCACGTTGCAGCTTTTTACGTGCTGCCACCTTGTCTGTGATGTCGATGGAAACAATTATAATAGCGTAAGGTTTTTGATGCTCATCAAACATAGGCTCATATACAAAATCTACATTGACTATTTCTTCCTTTCCATTCCTAATTAGCGTTAACTCCTGCTCAACCGTATGAAAACTTTCTCCTGTTGCTAATACATGATCAGTTATTGGCTCGTAGAATGAAGCTGCCTCTGCATTCACTTCCCAGTAGGGTTTATCGGATAGTTCTTCTCTTGTTTTTCCTATTAGTTCAAGAAAGGTATCGTTAACTTCAACTACATATAAAGGATCGCCCTGTATAATACACATACCTACAGGTGCCTGTTTAACCATGTTTTTTATGTTTTCATCCTGCGACTTTAGCCTGTCAAGGGCTATTTGTTTTTCTATGGCCTGAATACGCATAAACTCTTGTACGCTTAATAGCTCATCGTTAGACGCGGCTAGTTCTTCATTAGAGGCATTCATCTCCTCATTAATCAATTGGATTTCTTCATTTGCGCGTTCCATCGAAAATTCCCGCTGTTTGCGATCAGTAATATCTATGTAAGAACCAATATAACCAGCAAAGTTGCCATCTCCGTCAAACCGGGCTGGTATTTTAGCCAAGAGCCATCTATAGCTATCCGACTTACTTTGAATTCGAAACTCACCCTTAACGGTATGTTTATCAGTATAAGCAGCTAAAAAATTATTTACCCAATTTACTTTATCATCAGGATGTATCAGATCTACCCAACCAAACTTTAGAAGTTCTTCTTCAGGTTTCCCCGTTAATTCAGACCAGGCTTTATTAAAATATACGGCATTGCCAGTTGCGTCTGACATTGAGATCAAAACGTCACTAGTTTCTGCCATAGTTCTAAAACTGCTTTCACTATCCAGTAAATTCTTCTGACTTTTTATTGAGGCCTGTTTTGCGAGTTCCAATTCGGTTACACCAGTGGCAAAACATAACACACCTGTGATGATGCCTATATCATTACGCATGGCCTGATAGCTGAAGTTATAGTAGAAAGTCTTACGTTCATCATCGATAAGCATATCCGCCCGGTCATTCTTGGCAATATACATTTCGCCGGTCTGAAAAACATTTTCCAGTAAGTGAATAAAATACTGGTCACTGAGTTCAGGTAATGCATGAATAAAGCGCATTCCTATTACCGATTCATCTTTGCCCCAAGCATTTAACGTTGCTCTATTAGCCACGGTTATTACAAGGTCTTCTCCAGTACACAGGTAAACTGGATATGTAGAGGCTTCAACTATTCGCTGGTAGATGCTTTCTGTTGATTTCACAGTGTAACGTTTAGGTTCGTGGTTTTTGATAATAACGTAATAACTGACACCCCCCCCCATTTGTTTCTCAGCTTAAACAAAAAACGACAAATAATAAAAAGCTGACTACTTCAAGGACGCATAGTTGTAGAACTGCATTTTGCCATTCCCTATCACCTGAATTTTTTTTAAGTCTTCAGTACCGTTTCTATTGCGTAAATGCAAAGTGACAGTGTTCTCACCGAACGCCAATGGAATTCTGGCATAATTAACCACACTTGGTAAAGATTGCCAGTTACGCGTGTCGGCCTTTTCAGATAGTAAACTATAAAGCTGTAGTCCAAATCCAAGCCCTTCAAGTATGGTATTATCTTTTCCGTTCTTTCCGGAACCTTTGGAGCTCTTCTTCAGCATATATTCTGCACTTTTTTTAACCGCCAGCCGGGTTAAAGTTTTGCTCATTTCTTTTATGAAGCGTTGATCAAGTGTTTTGAAAGCAAGAGTATTGATATCTTCAGTTTTCTCAAATGAAACAGTGTCAAAAGTGGTTGAAAGAGTGGCGGTTGAATAGTAAGCTGGTTGTGCAACGTATTTAGGGTAGGTGGCACGTAAACTAGAAAGTCCATTTAGACCAATATCTCCGGCACCCTGATACGGAATAAATACATTTCCGCCATTGGTAAATACGAGACTTCCATTACTGCCTTTAATCAGAGAGAAGAAAAATTCTTCCTGTTGCTTTACAGGTACAACTCCATTTTCCCAGAAGAAGATCAGTTCTCCACCACTATTTTGTGTCTTGGCAACATACGTTTTTTTAAACTGCTCTTCAAACTTCGATAACTCTGACTTGAATCCATTTTTAGCAGCCATCCGCATCACATCTTCCTTGAGTATTTGGGGCATAGTTGTACCGTACCAATTTTGGTCTTTTGCTCCCTGGTAAACTTCCACAGCATTCCGGTAAGCAATGAAAGCATTATTTACATCACCTGTACTTTCGTAGATAAGGCCTTGCAAAGTCAATGAGAAGGCATCTTTGGAGTAACGATTGTCTTTATTGTTAAACTTATCATCCTGTTCCTGTCCTTGCAGGGTAATGCGTCTCGCCTCAACAACTGCTTCATCCGGCTGATGGAGGTATAAATAGTTTAAGGCTTTGTAATAATGAATCATGAACTTTTCGAAGTCTTCTCCTTTATAATTTTGAGTCATGGGATTTACCAGTGTACCAACTAAAGCATCACCTAATCCACCATTCCCTTTCTCAAGAAGGCCATCAGCTTCATTAAAGTAATTATTGCTTGCCTCGTATTCTCCGTTCAAGTGACTCATCTTACCCCTTTCCATAAGAAATAGTAATTTATTTCGGGGCTTCTGAAGTAAAGAATTTTTGTCGAGTTCCTTGCCGGCATCCGCATAATTACCAGCCCTAACCTGTTTGTAGTAAGTGCCGATCTTGTCGTTGTAACTTGCGCAGCTGGAAAGAAAAAGTATCAATCCGAAAGCAATTGATGCTTTAAAAGTTGGTTTGATCCTGATCATAAGTGTTTAAGCCGTAAAAAGAGTGGCCTAGTTTTTAACTGCCTTAGTGATCCTTTTGTCACCAATCCACACTACTTCATTGGTTTGGATATCAGTTAACTCCATATTTACCTGGTAGTAGACTACTTTATTTCTTTTGTGGGAATCTACTATAGAGTTAATTGATCCCTGCAGTATATAATCCGCACCATTCTCCATTCCAAATTTCTTCATCGTGGAAACAGTTGAATTGTCTTGCTGATCAGCTTTTTCTGCCCGAAGTTCCTCTCTTTTTTTTCCACCCTGTACCAATCTCACTGCGCCATTTTGAAGGAAAGATTGCTCTACATCTTTAACAAATGTTTCTGCATCAATGTGTTCATGGCTTTTATTTTGGACCAGGCCAACAATTATTGTAGGTTTTTTGCCCGCTTTAGCTTCTAGGTGTGTTGATAACCATTTGCTGGAAGTAATACTTTTAGTCATTTCAACAGCCACTATTCTGGAATCTGTTACGTTCCAATTACCACTAATGTCCGGAGCACTTTCTGTACTGATACGTTTAACTTGTCTGGCACATGAAGTGATTGCAATTCCCAAAACTGCAATAGCGATGATATTTTTTAATCTGTTTAAGTTCATTGTTTGTAGGATATATTTTATTTACTAATTTATGCTTTACCAGCCGTAGTTAAAGCCACTTCTCCAAGAACTGCGGCCGTAGTTTCCGTAACCCCAATTATTGAAGCGCATGGTTGGATAGAAAAAGGAGCCTCCATAGTAAGAATTATTGTAAAGGCCACTGTTGTAATTGCTTTCGCGACGAAGCTTTCGTTTTTCTTCTCTGGCTTCGTACCAATCATATGCTTTATAAGTTTGCTGAAGTGTGGTCCCCTGATTTCGAGTTAAAGAATCAGACATATTCATATATTTTGCCCTGCTCTTTTCGTAGCGTGGATTCTGGTCTTTTTCTAGATTTGCCTGTTGAGCGTAGCTGTTTAGATTGAATGTTAACCCCAATAAACAGCTCGCTATCGTCATCAAAGTTCTTTTCATGTTATAAATATTCTGTTGTTCTTTTGTAAAGACGATAAAAAAAAGAAAAGGTTACAAAGCGCAAATAATAATGGCGGCCCAAAGTTGGTCCGCCATTGTATAATTGCCTATTAGAATCCTTTATTTAGCAGGAGTGATTGTTATGGTCTTAATATTGACAGGGTTCCAACTTGCCTTGTCGGAAGTAAGGGAAATTTCATTTTTGCCAGCTTTGTTGAATGTAATTTTTCCTAAGGAAACTTTTTTATAAGTTGTATATCCTCCAGTCGATGGCACCTCGGTGCTTAACGATTCAGTACCGGATGTCAACTTGAATTTACTGTCTCTTTCTGCAGCGACAGAAGTTTCCAAGTTATAAGTTCCAGGTTGCTTAACAATGAACTGCCAGGTTGCTGAAGCCTTAGAATCGACCCAGTATCCAATGTTTTGATCACTACCACCTTCTGCCCGCATCGACTCTCCGCCTGCAACTATGTTGAAGTCGGCGAGACTTGGTAGCAAGGTGATCGTTCCATTTGCTTCCTGAGTTTGAATGTATGTTGTCACTTCAGGCGAGCCCTTGACTGTTAGCTTTATTACTGTTGACACTGGATCTAATGCTTTTTCCGGGACGTTTAAGAACAAATTTCCATCGGATTTTCTGGTTGCTAATGCTGTTCCTTTAGCTAAAAGCTTAGCAGATAGTACCGCATTTTGAAGACCTGGCACTATTAATTTCCCATCTTTAGGCCAGTTATATACCTGCAAATAAATATCTGTATTCCCATTGGGTAAGGCCTTGGTTGTTGCTCTACCCCATGGCAGAACTTTAAATGGGCTCGCTGAACTTCCATAAATAGACTCACTATTTGCTTTCATCCATCTGCCAATATCTTCTAATCTGCTTACTATTTCTGGTGGAAATTTACCGGTCGCTTCCGGACCAACGTTTAATAGATAGTTGCCTCCTTTTGAGGCCGTTTCTATAAGGTTACGAATTAACGAGGTGCTTGTTTTCCAATTGTGGTCGTTGGTTTTAAAGCCCCATGTATCATTCATAGTCATACAAGTTTCCCATAAACCTTTCATACCTGTTGAAGGAATATATTGTTCAGGAGTAAATAAATCACCTTTCACATCACCGCCTAGCCTATCGTTGGTGATAATCTGTGGTTGCAAACTAAGTAAGGGTAAGAATTTTGCAGCCCGTTCTTTGGTCATTTCAGTTGGCACATCCCACCAAAGTTCACAAACGTCACCGTAGTTAGTCAAGATCTCTTTAACCTGTGGAATAGCTACTTTATCAAGATAATCATCGAAACTTCCCTTCTGGGCAGGATCCCAACCGCCATGCGCTATCCCACCACCTTTGTTGCCCCAGTCGTTTGCCTGAGAATAGTAGAAGCCCAGTTTCATTCCGTATTTACGACAAGCATCGGCAAGTGGACGTATCAAATCTTTTCCATAAGGAGAAGCTTTCACCACATTCCAGTCGCTAGCTTTGGAATCAAATAGTGCGAAGCCGTCGTGGTGTTTGGTGGTGATCACGATATATTTCATCCCGGCAGTTTTCGCCATTTGTACCCATTGTTCTGGATTGTATTCCGTAGGATTAAATTTCTTAGCATAATCCTTGTAGGATGCGACAGGAATTTTTGCGTCACTCATGATCCATTCGCCAAGTCCGGGAATGTATTTACCTCCATAATCTCCTGCAGGAATGGTGTAGACGCCCCAATGAATAAACATTCCGAAGCGGGCTTTTTCCCACCAAGCAGTTCTTGATGTCTCTATTTTTGCCGTAATGCGTGATTTTTTAGTTAAGGTGTCAATTTTAATTTCAGCTTGAACAGTTACGGATAAAGTAATTGCGGAAACCCCTAAGAGCAAGCTCTTGGACAGCAGGTTCATTTTGGTCATATTGTTTTTGGTTATTTTGGGTTGTAATGTAAAAATAGCCAAGTATGACGCTGGATTAATAAGCAATAATGCTTTTTATTTAAATGATTTTGGCAAGCATGAGCTAATTTTGCTGGGCTATGACAACTCGTAAAATTTACTATCGACACTGTTACCCATGAAAAAGCCCAACTTCTCCGGCTTGCTTCTTATTTTCTTTTTCAATTCTGGTACTTTCTCTTTGAACTCCACTAAAACCTTTTCGATATCCTGATCGTCAGGTATATTTATAAAAATATGATTTCGATCGCTGGCGATCAACCATTGGGGAAATTTCTGTTTTAAAAGTAGTGCTATCCACTCTTCTTTATAAGCGTTCATAACGTAAAAATAGTAAATCTTCTAATAAATGTCCTTTGGATTTGTATCAAATTACCTACTGCCAAACAGAACCAAACTCCAACTCGTTGATTATAAATAATTAAATCCTTAATTTAGAAATGTTCAAATTATTCCTAGCGTTATGAAAACGAAAATAATACTTCTCTGTCTTTCTGCAATCTTCTTTTTGTCATTCAATGTTTCTGCTCAAGCATTGCAAGGAGGCATCAAAGTAAGCTATTCATCGCAACAGAAAAAAGCGGCTAATGCGCCTTCCTACTATTTCAATGATGTTTTGATGGAGCAAAAAATGTTTTTTTTCGATCCAGGGCACATTGAATCGATTAATATCAAGGAGAATAGCCAGTTTAGTGAAATTTATATCAGAACGAAGCAGGCATATAAGTTAACCTTTCTAACTCCTGTTCAGATTAAAGATAAGTATGCACACTTAACTGCTAAATCAGTTCTATATTTTATAGATGGCACACTCGTAGATGAAAATAATACAAGCGTTGAAGAAGGTTTTGTTTTATCTATAAACGTTGTGACAACCAAATACTCTAATTCGGAATTTGGTAACAGGAAGTTAAGCTTGGTTCAAATTAGTACAAAGTCAAAGGAAAATTTAGCTAAGTCTGCAGAAATAAGAATAAGGGGTTTTGGAAAATAGTTCACTCAGTATATTAGCTACCACACCGTTCTTTTATTGCATCCTTGTAGCGCTGAACAACAGGATGGCCACTGAGCTTTATACACTCATGGTAATATTTCAAAGCCAAATCACAATCATTGTTACTAAAATAGAATATATTTTTCTTGTTATCAAGCCGTTAATTACTTATTTCGAAATACCTGCGTGAACTGCTTTTCTTAAAATACCGTCATCAGTATCTGCACCGTAGTCCCAGTACATTGCGCCGAGCATCCCCCGTTTGAGTAAATAGTCACATTTAATAGCTATTGATTCCGGGGTTTCATAAGTCAGCACAAACTCACCTTTATTGTTTTCCCAATATGGTGCTTTAGCTTCGTCATCCCACATTGGTTTAAAGCCCGTAAGTTTTACGAGCTCTCTGTAATCTATATAACCTTTTATACCATTTCTGCCATGTCCATAGAACGGGATTCCTAATACTAGCCTGCTAATTGGCATTCCGGCATTAACATGTGCATTAATAGCCTCTTCGATAGGCATTCCGTCCGTAAACTTAGATTTAAATAAGCCTGAATGGTGATAAGGTGGACTCGCCATATCGTAGGCCATAATATTGACAAAGTCAACAATTGGAGAGATGGCCTTAAAGTCTATGTACTTAGCCTCAGCTGCAGAAGCGAGCGTCAACAACTTCTTCTTCCCTATAGAGTTTCTAATCTCCTGCATCATCAAAGTGTAGTTTTTGGTGTCATAAGGAGCGTTCGAGATCTTTGCAGCATTACTTGTTGGGTATTCCCAATCGATATCTATACCGTTAAGCCTAAATTCTTTGACCACACGAAGACAATCTTCTGCAAACTTCTTTCTATTCTCTGCAGTTGCTGCCATCTCGCTAAACTTACCACTACCCCAACCTCCGATGGAGAGCATAACTTGCAGTTTGGGGAATTTATCCTTCAGACTAACAATCCTTTTCAGTCTTTCTGAATTATCTATTCGTACGCCATTAAAACTGTCATTTACATGGCCAAAGGCATAGTTAATATGCGTGACATAATTTGGATCAGGCATTACGGTCGTCCAGGAGGTCACATAAGCTACTATTATCGGTTTTGGTTTGGCAGAACATACACCTGTTCCCAAAAGAAGAATCAGGAGTGGCTTGAATAGTTTCATATTTAAATATATATAAATAAAGATGAAAGCCTAGAATTAACATCATTTAACAGTACCAGATTAAATCAAGCGATATCTTTACCTGATGATCCTGAAGATAAAACATCCGCTACTTTTCTTTTTCTTAACACTGGTACCATTATTCAGTGTTGCGCAAAAGATCAACGTTACAGGTACCTTATCGCTGCACAAATCAGGAAATATTGTTTTTGAAAGATTAAAAACAGGAAGTTCTTGGAAAATATGGAAGGGCTCTGATTACAAAACTGAGGTCGACAGCAGTGGTAGGTTCAATTTATCATTTCCTATCGCCCACAGTAGTTTATGGAAAATTTCAATTGGGCATAAAAGATCAAAAATTCACTTAGATGTAAATCAGAATGTCTACCTGGAACTTGACGGCAATTTGGTGGTCAAAAAGATAATTCGACAGGATTTGATTGACTCACCCTTACGCACCAGCTTTTAAAGCAAGGAAAGATTCAATAGTTTTAAAATTCATTTCCTAAATATATTGTTCTGATGAGTATCTTTATTCGGTAACCAAATATTTAATAACCTCTTACATGAAAAATTGGTTCTTTATCATTTGCTCCTTGTTCGCGACGAGCACATTAAAAGTTCAGGGAAATGACTTCGTGGGAACCTGGCAATTATATGTAGCTGATTTTAAAACACATGACGCAGTCTTTATTAAAGGTTTCAATTCTGACGGCGAATTTTATAATTCCTATAATATACTGAGATCCGTGAATCAAACGTTCCTCACGTTTACCTTAACATCACACCAAATTCACCAATTCAATACGAATTTAGCAAAGACAAAAAATACTTAAGTATAAAGGTTGTACTAACCAGTGCTGATGCTAAAAAATACAACTATTGGTCGGAGGTTTGGCAAAGGGTCGAGATAGACGTTTAACCTAAAACGTGGTGCGCAAGTACGTTTTGCACATCGAAAACATTGACGGACTTGTTGAACTTTTTTCTTAAACTTGGAAATGTTTCACTACCTACCCAGATTCTTAATTCGGCATCCAGGTCGAACGTTCCAGCGGTCTCCACACTAAACTTTGAGATGCTTTTATAGGATATGGAAACGTATTCCGTTTTGCTACCCGTCAATCCCTGTACGTCTACAACAATTAAGCGCTTACTTGTAAAAATGAACGTATCCCTAATCAATTTGAAACCGAGTTCTATTTCTTCATTTGCAATTAAAAGTTTCCCATAATCCTTCAACAGTGTTATGTTTTCAACTGTTCCGGCATTGCCCATCAAGGCTGAAAATAATCCCATATCTTTAAATTTGATTTGAATATCAGTATTTGCATGGAAAGTTAGATAAACGTTCTGAATTTTTTCTGTATGAAATTTTATAGAAATAAGCTTCTTAAAATCCTAAAAGACCCATTCCGCAAGCTTCCGTAATCCAAAAATCATTAAAGTAGTGACGATTAATGAGATGGCTACGATAAAAATAGATTACATTTTCCCCACTGCCTAGTGCTTATTCTTTAGGTAATGCGCGTTCATCAATTTTATATTTTTAGTGTTTGCCTTGAAGAAAAAATCAAAGATCTGACCAATAACAGGAATGGCTCCTACAGTTGCGTCAAGTAAAATGTTGAGACTTATCAATACAACCAACTTGTTGCTCGCAACTTTGCTCGCCACGGCCATAAGTAGGCCACCCGAAATTAGAAGTCCTGCCATATCGCCTACAAATGGAACTAAGTTTAGAATCGGGTCGAGACCAAACCTAAACTAAGTACCCGGAAAACGGAACTGTTCATCCATAAGATATGAGAACCTAGAAATCCATGGGAACTGCGGTGATTTGGTATCAAGCCGTTGGTTTACCGATTGTTTCATAGTAGGGTAACTGAAATTGTTTAAAAAATTTTAATATCTTAGAGTAACTTTAAGGGGTCATATGAGCTCAAAAAAACCAAGAAATTATCCGCTTCCGGCAAACGAAAAGCTTCGCGTACAAGCAGTTCGCAACTATGAGATTTTTGATACCGAAGAGGATAAGCACTATGATGCATTAACCTCGCTGGCAGCAATGATTTGCCAAATGCCTATTGCACTGATCACATTTATCGACAATAAAAGGCAGTGGTTCAAATCACACCACGGAACAAACCTCAATGAGAATCTCCGTGAGTATTCTTTTTGTACGCATGCCATTGCCTCAGAGGAAGAAATTATGGTGGTTGACGACGCTACAAAAGATGCGCGTTTTGCAGAAAACCCAATGGTAACGGGACCTACCAAAGTTGCTTTCTATGCGGGTGTTCCATTAGTGAATTCTGATGGTTTTGCATTGGGCACATTGTGTGTTTTCGATCACCAACCTCGAGAATTAAATGCCGATCAAAAGGCAGCATTGGTAATTGTGGCAAACCAGGTCATTGATAAAATTGAGCTTCGTAAGAATATATCCGAACTCGCAGCAGTCAATTTGCACCTTGAACAATCTGAACAACGTAAAGATAATTTCTTAAGCATTGTTAGCCATGAGCTTAAAACGCCTATTACTACCCTTAAAGCCAACCTTCAGATGTTGGAAAGAATCAAAAGCGATCCATTGAGCCCTATTTTCCCCAGGTTGGTGGAGTCCTGCACAAAAAGTGTGGAGAAGATTAATTTAATGGTAGAGGACTTATTAAATATGCATCGATACAGTGAAGATCAATTACATCTCGACAAAACAACTTTCTGTATTTATGATTTGATGCATGTCTGTTGTAATCATGTTCGAATTGATGGTAAATACGAGCTCATTGTGGAGGGGGACAAAAACCAGTTGATTCATGCCGACGAGCATCGTATAGATCAGGTCTTGGTGAATTTCGTAAACAATGCTGTTAAATATGCTCCTGATTCCAGACAAATCAACCTCAAGATATCTAGAGAAGCGGAAAACATTAAGATAGCTGTTACCGATTTTGGCCCTGGGATACCGGAAGAGCATCTTCCGCACCTGTTTGACAGATATTGGAGAGCGAATCATTCCAGTAAAAAATACACCGGATTAGGACTCGGACTTTATATATGTGCCGAGATTGTAAGGCGTCATGATGGCAATATAGGCGTTTATAGTAAGCTTGGGGAAGGAAGTACTTTTTGGTTTACAATTCCTACTGCAGACTAATCTTCTTCCTCAGGATCAAATAATGGTTTGAAAATTAGGGTTGCCCAAATGGATTTGAAAGAAGAGTTAACCAATGTCTTGGTTAACAGTGAGCTTTACAGAAGGTCGTTTGCAAGGTTTGCCAGTTCGCTTCTCTCCCCTTTATCTAATGTTATATGTGCATACAATGGGTGATTCCTTGCACTTTCGATTAAGTAGGAAAGTCCATTACTTTCCGCATCCAAGTATGGAGTATCGATCTGATATATATCTCCGGTAAAAATAATTTTAGTATGTGTTCCGGCTCTTGATATGATTGTTTTAACTTCATGGGGGGTCAGATTCTGAGCCTCATCAACAATAAAAAATATCTTAGTCAGCGTTCTTCCACGGATATAAGCCAATGGAGTGATGACAATTTTTTCGGTTTTTACAAAGTCATCTATGCGCGACTGCACCTTTGGATCACTGTTAAATTGTTCTTTGATGAACTTGAGATTATCCCATATTGGAGCCATGTAAGGATCAATCTTAGACTTTACATCTCCAGGTAAAAATCCAAGATCTTTGTTGCTTAGCGCCACTATTGGTCTGGTGACAAAGATTTGTCTATAGTCTTTTCGCTGTTCAAGGGCAGCAGCAAGTGATAAAAGCGTCTTTCCTGTTCCGGCCTTACCCTGAATGGTAATTAACTTTATTTCCGGATTTAGTAACGCATGAATTGCAAATGCCTGTTCATGATTACGGGGAGAAATATTGAATACGGATCTTCTTTCAACAGGATAAAGTTGCCGGCTCTTGGAATTGAACCATACAGGAGTAGCTTTTCGACCAGTTTTAAGGACGTAGAAGAGGTTGGCTGCTTCAGAAGGAAGGTCCAATGGTTCCACTCCGATACTTCCTTCCTCCTTTAATTTATGAATATATGCTTCTGGTACTTTTGTAATTACTGCCTTTCCTGAATAGAGTTCGTCAACGTTCTTGACTTTGCCAGTTTCATAATCTTCAGCATTTAAGTCCAGCGATTTTGCCTTGAGCCGTAAACAGATATCCTTTGAAACAAGGATCACCTTGCTCAAAGGATATTCCTGCTTTATACTTAAAGCAGCATTAAGGATTCTATGGTCGATCTTATTGTTTCCAAACACCAATTCAGCATCCAGATGTTTGGTTTTGGAATCTATCACTACCTTGAATCTGCCCGTTTTACTTCCAATCAATGGGATCCACTCATTAATAAGCTGATCTACGGACATTTTATCAATCAACCTAATGAAATTTCTGGCCTCTGCATTCCTGGTCTCGTTACCACTTTTCATGTTATCTAATTCTTCCAGAACTTGAATAGGAATCGCAACATCGTGCTCCTGAAAGTTATTAAATGCATTGTGGTCATACAAGATAACAGAGGTATCTAGAACGAAGATTTTCTTGTGAGCGGCGGACTGTTTTTTCATAGTTAAAACATAAAGTAAACTTTGAATGCTAAGTTGTTAATTAATCCGTCGCTCGAAAGACTAAAGTACGAATTCTTCGATGAATAACTTTGATTTTCGGCGATCTCATTAAACTCTGTTTTACTGTAGTAAATCCCTGTAGAAATTAGACTAGTCTCCAACGCCCATCTTTTTGAGATAAACCAGGTAAGACCTCCCGAAGCGGTCAGTGAATAATTATTTGTTTTAGTATTTCGATCGAAAGCATTTGGTGCATTAGTTTTACCTTTAGAATAGAGAAATTGCGCGGATGCGCCTGTGTAGGCATAGAAAGTTTTCACGAGTGGGAAATAGCGCTGATAGTTTACGGCTCCACCGAATCCTTTATCTTCTCTAGAATCATAGGATCCGAAATAATCACTATTGGACTTATTGTAGAGTAATTCTAACCCAACTTTGTTGTTATCCTTAACAAATAACCCATATCCTAACCTAAATGCGGAGTTCGTTATCTTACTCGTCTGATCTGATGTGAGTGTATTGTTTTTTACTTCACTTGTACTGGACGAGATGCCAAGACTAATAGTGCTGGTACCCTGTGTTTGAGAATAACCGTACAAGGAAAAAAATACTGCAGTGGTAGTAAGAAATCGTTTCTTCATTTTGGTGTGTTTAAGCCACCAATATAAGTTGATAAATCCTATAAACAAAGAAAACGGAGGCCTCTTCATTCGATTTGGCTCTCCGTTCTCGACCTTAGAAACCGTAGTCTGCTAAGGTCATCATCTACTTTTGTACATGTTCTAATGCTATTTTCGAGTCTTTCTTGAAAGATAGTCGATCGCTGCAATGTCTGTCTGATACAGTTATCTTTTTAAACCGAAGGTTTAATGACTAAAATGCATGTTGTTTGTTTCCAAGTCAACAGCAAATCCTGCTCAATATGAATTTCCAGATTCTTAGTCCGTAGACTATTGCTCTTTTCGGAATTCTTCAGACTGTCAATGTACTCCGTATTTGGTAAAACTAATTTACAACCTTTTTAAACTTTTTCAAAAAAAAGAAGGATATACTTTTGCACAACTTTTAAACAGGTCTAAGGGACTTTGTTAACATCAAGAGGATGATAATAACATTTATTTACTAATTATCAACAAAATCTCAAAATACTGCTATTTCATAGCATCTAATTCCTGCTGGGTAAAAGCTTTATCTCTATTCTTTGAACCAGCCCTAACAGCAGAAACATCCTTGACATCGACTTGACCTGAGTTATTTTGCCATGATGTTCTAAGAAAACTTAACAGCTGCGAGATATCTTCATCATTGATTTCTTCTGAATGCGCAATGGCTGGCATCTCTCCAGAGATCTCCGGTGCATTATACAGGTAACCGTTAACCTTAATAGGCCCAGTAAGTCCAAAAAGAACAATGGAGATCAGCTTTTTCTTATTGCCATTAACCCATTCGGATTTGTTTAGCGGCGGTGCCAGCGATTTGATTCCATTGCCGTCAGGACCATGACAGGTTTGGCAGGTAGATTGAAACACCTTCAGCCCTTTTGGGTAAAGTTTAGCAACCATTGCGGGGTCCCTGTTTTTCTGAGCTGCCCTAATGCTATTGATTACTTTTCTAAACTGTTTATGAATCCTTTGATTGGTGTCTGGAACCAGTATAGCCACCTTATGCTCAAATAATTCTTCCTGGAAAGCTAGGTTACTAATAATTGCGTCAGCTACAAAATTGCTGTTCTTGTATTTATTAGCCAGACTCAAAAGCAAGTTCTCGGAGAAAGTGGGGTCATACGGTTTAACAAAATTTGCGCAAAAGGCAAGGTAAGGCATCAATCTTTCATCACCGGTATCAAAAATTCGTTGCATTGCCGCTGCGTACTTAACTGAAGATTGCAAATTGATTACTGAAGGCAACGCGGTCAATGCCTGAACTCTAACGTGCCAATCTTTACGATCCATCAGTTTTAATAGATCCTGTGTTTCTAAAGCGTTCAAACCTTCAAGTACCCACATGGAATGGATGGATTTCAGGCTATTTGTCGTATCATTAAGAGCCCTTTTAAGAAATGGGATTGTAGCCGATAAGTGTCGATCTTGAATTGCTTGCTGCGCCATGTCTCTAATAAAACCATTTTTATTACCCAGTTGATTTACCAAAGCTTCTGGTTCTGAGGCAATTAACGTACTTACAATCTTCTTTCCCTTCCTTATTATCTTATAAATCCTTCCGCAAGAAAGCGGGGCAGATAAATCTCTTATCTTAATTTGATTGATTAGGTATGGGGTCTCATAAGTTTTGTGCTGGATAATGCCCCGATACATATCAAGCACATACATAGCCCCATCCGGACCATTATACAAGGCAACTGGCCTAAAACGCTCATCTATACTGGTTAAAAACTCCCGACCGGAATACGCTTGTTTTCCTTTTACAGCTAGCCCCTCCTCATTTAAGATGTTTCTTTTTATAAGGTTCGCCGAAGGTTCGGGAACAAATGCATTGAAATTATATTCATCGCCAAACAGTCCCCCCCGGTAAACCAATGGTCCACAGGCGGCTGTAAAATTGACCAGTCTCAAGCTATCGTCCAACATTCCAGGTATGTAACCTCTGTTTATTCCTAAATTAGGTCTTGCTGGATAGACCCTGTTGTTTGGAACGGGACGTTCATTGTATCCGCTGACACCTTTCTGATTGGCATTGGAAAACCCAAAACCAGGACTGAAATAATCACCTTCAACATTCGAAGAGTTTCCATTGTAGTAAAGCCTTCCATAGTTGTCTTGACT
This sequence comes from Pedobacter sp. JCM 36344, assembly GCF_046546555.1. Taxonomy (NCBI): domain Bacteria; kingdom Pseudomonadati; phylum Bacteroidota; class Sphingobacteriia; order Sphingobacteriales; family Sphingobacteriaceae; genus Pedobacter; species Pedobacter sp. JCM 36344. The sequence goes on along the minus strand of NZ_JBKHKK010000024.1, from coordinate 6,200 downwards.
AATCCCCCACTGCCCTCTAAAATGCGTGTTTTCAATTTTCCATTTATTCCCATACTTACGGTATCGTTTGCTTGATTTGGCATTATATATCCAATTGTCCAGTGCCCTTAGCAAACCATTTGGCTGATGCTCCACATTGCCATCGATCGCATACTTCGCATCTACCAGTGTTTTTTTTACTGGTTTATCATTTTCAATAGTATAGTACCAAAGATTGGGAGATTCTGCAACCAATATACCATTATCAATAAGGCAAATGGCCCTGGGTAGAATCAACGAATCAAGAAATATTTTACGGGTGTCAAAAACACCATCCTTGTTTTGATCCTCCAGTATAACGACCTTGCCATTAGGCACATCTTCACCACGACCAAGTGTATCAGGCATATATCCTGTCATTTCAACCACCCACATTCTGCCTCTAGTATCAAAAGACATCGCTACTGGAGTGCTTATCAATGGTTCAGAAGCAATTAGCTTAACTTCAAAACCATCTTCCACCTTCATTTTACTTGTGGATTGTGAAGCCGAAACTACTGGAGACTTACTAAAATCTACCTGCTCATTTAGGGCAAGATTTGCTGTTGCAGCCTTTTTATAACTCTGACACTGGTAAAGTGTGAAGAGTATAACGGCCAATAATATATAATTAAATCGCTTCATTATCTTTGTGTTACACAAATCTAAAAAGTTCTGTGATATAATTACAGTGTTTTTAATATCAGTCTTGTTACGAAGTTAACGAGTTGAAGCAACTTATTTTGATTTAAGATGACAGAACTTTGCCCTAAGATTTTCATCTTTGTTTAAACACAAACCTACATGAAACATCTTTTGATCACTTTTCTTCTTTTAGCTTCCAGTAGATTCGCATTTTCACAAGATCCATTACCTGGTTCGTTGATGCCAAAAGCTTTATTCTATAAATCGAATGGAAAGAGTTTTTCAACAGATCAAATCGGAAAGGATAAGAAATCATTACTTATGTTTTATGATGCCACCTGTGAACATTGTCAGCAGGTAGCCCTGAACCTTTCAAAAAAAAGTAAAGAGCTTTCCCGAATCAATATATTTATGATAAGTCTGGACGAGGCAAAATCAATTAATTATTTCATGGGAACTTTTGCGAAGCCACTTCAGGCAATGAAAACAGTAACCGTATTGCAGGATAGGGATATGGTTTTCATTCCTATCTTTCATCCTAAACAATACCCCTCATTATACCTATACGGTAAGGATAAACGATTGATATTCTTTACAAACAAAGAAAATGAGGTCGGTAAGTTCTTCATTCTCATTAAGTAGCCTTAAGTTTTGAGTGCCAGTTTGCCTATTCGCGTTGTTCTTGCGATTAGCATCCAGGCAAAGGCTGCACCAACAAGAGCCATAAGAGATCCGACCCAAACTGGTGAGGTATAATCATAACCTGCAGCTAAGGGCAGCCCTCCTAAAAATGCGCCCAACGCGTTACCGATATTGAAACTCGCCTGACTAACCGATGCAGCAAGCATTTCCGAGCCTTTCGCTGTGTTGATCATTAACATCTGGATTGGTGATGCAGAGGCAAATGCAATAGCGCCGGTAAGAAATGTCATAATCAAGGATGCAGACCGATTTGCAGATACATAATGCATAATGAAAAGTACCGCAGACATAGCCAGCAATAACGAAATTGTCGCTTTTGCTGGAGAAAAACGATCTGCCAATTTTCCCCCTATAAAATTACCAACCAACATTCCCAATCCTGCAATAACCAATACATAGGTGATGGCAGATGGCTGGAATCCCGAAACTTCTATTAATAATGGTGCGATATAACTATACCAGGAAAATAGACCTCCTGTTCCAACAGCGATCATGAGAATAATTATCCAAGACTCTGGTTGTTTGAAAAATGCGAGCTCTTGAGCAAGGTTCCTGTTTTTGGTGGCAGTTATTGCTGGCATCCAGGACTTTATGCTAACCATTGTTATGATCCCAACAATTACAATAATAATAAAGGTGTATCGCCAGGAATAGTTGTGGCCTATATATGTTCCAAGAGGAACCCCAATTACGTTTGCAATAGTTAAGCCGGCAAACATCAATGAGACCGACTGAGCTTCTTTACCCTTATCTGCAATTCTACTTGCGACTACAGAACCTACTCCAAAAAAAGCTCCGTGAGGTAAACCAGCAAGCAATCTAGCAGCGAACATCATATCGTAATCTGGTGCAAATGCAGAAAGAGCATTGAATACCGTAAACATAAGCATTAGGACCATCAAGATCTTCTTGGGCGGGTAGCTACCCGCAATAACCACAAGTAAGGGAGCGCCAATCACAACTCCTAGTGCGTATGCCGAAATGAGATGACCTGCCTCAGGTATAGAAATAGACAGGTCTTTGGCGATATCCGGTAATAAACCCATCATCACAAATTCTGTGATGCCGATGCCAAGTCCACCAAGGGTCAAAGCGAGTAAACTCTTCTTCATATCTAAAAGTAGTTAGTGTATAAATTACACAAAGCAAAAATAGCGGAATAATTGGCAAAGACCGTCGGTTTTTAGTAAAAAATATCTTGTAGGTGCTTGCTCTTTTGAGGATTCCGGAATTAAGAACTGCAAATAACAAACACTTTAAAACACATTGGTACGGAATGTGTTAGAATTATCAAAAATATAATAATATGAATTATAAGAAATTAATATCCAATCGCGTCTTAGATCTGTCTAGATGTTCAACGGATAAATCCGGAGCAGTTGTCGCCCTTTTAGCAGGTTTAGCAGTAGGCGCAGTTTTGGGTGTTTTGTTCGCACCAGACAGCGGAAAAAATACAAGAGAAAAAATCTCTGATAAAGCACTTGATCTTGCCGACAATGCTAAGGACAGTTTACACTCTATAAAAGATAAGGTAAGCTATGGCAAAGACGGCTTGGTAAATTTAAAAGACCGTTTTGTTGATGGTGTGAAAGGTAAAGTTGAAACTGCTTCTCAAGAATTTAATGACTTTAGAAATTCAGAATTGTCTAAAACAAATGTAGAAACAACAGATAATGAGGAGAATGCATAATTTGAAAAATAGCTAAAAAGTTTAGTTTGGTAACAATGGTTCTGTGCACAAAAAAATAGTTTTGCGAATAAGTAAGTTTTTTCAACCACTCTATGATTAAATTATAGAGACTTGTTTGATTTGATAACAAATCCAGAAAACTTAACCTATTTTAAAAATTAAATTACCCTGAACTATGAGCCAACCAAGAATCTGTGTAAAACAAAAAAAGTATAAGTTAGAGGACTATTTAAATAAACTTACTCATCATGAGTATAGATTTGCTAGGAATATATTGCCGAAAGTTATAGGTAAGTGTAATAACACCCTCAATAATTATATTAATATCCTCAGCGACTCTAATGAAGAAATTCCATACTCTGTAGGTTTAAAACTAGAGCAGTTCTTCGGAATAGAACATGGCTGCATTGGCCACGCAAAGGAGGAGGAAGTAAATTTCGATTTATTATATGATGAATGGCGCAATAAGAGGATTGACAGTAGCACACTCTCAAAGCAATCGGCCAAGGCCAGTGAATAAATGCTTGAAATGAAGCGCATAGTATTAACTTTGCGCGTAAATATGAGAGGGCGCATTTACCACCCTCTTTTAGTATAATTAAATGATAGCAAAAGGACAATACAACGATTTAAGGATCATCAAAAAAACGGAAAGCGGATTGATTTTAACAGAAGGAGAAACAGAGGTGTTGCTTCCATATTTTGATGTACCCAAAAACGCTGAAATTGGCGATAATATTAATGTATTTGCTTATGTGCAAAAAGATGGGAAACTAATTGCTACAACCAAAAAGCCTTTAGCATGTGTTGGCGACTTTGCATACCTTACAGTTGTGGATGACAATGGGGACGGAGCTTTTATGGATCTTGGCTTAGATAAGGATATTTTTGTCCCATCAAGAGAGCAAAAAAGACCCATGTTTAAAGGTGATAGTCATGTTGTCTATTTACTTTTGGATGAAAGCAATGATCGAATGATCGCCTCATCGAAGCTATTAAACTTTGTGGAAGTCGAAGAGATAAATCTCGAAGAAGGAGACGAGGTTAGCTTGCTGGTTGTTGATAGGTCTGATTTAGGATACAACGCCATAATAGATAACAAGTATATAGGCCTCCTTTACACTAATGAATTGTTTGAACTTTTAAATCCGGGAGAAACTAGAAAAGGCTGGGTTAAGAAAATAAGGGTTGAAGGTAAGATCGACCTTAGCCTACAAACGATGGGTTATGGTCACATCCTCGACAATAAAGATTCGATCCTTGAAGAGTTGAAGTACTCAGGTGGAACAATCGGGTTGGGCGATAAAAGCTCGCCTGAAGAAATTTACAGTCGGTTCAAAATCAGTAAGAATGCTTTCAAGAAGGTTATTGGTGGTCTATATAAAGATCGAATTATTGCCATTTCGGATTACGAGATCAAGATTCTTGTCGATCATGAGGCAGAATAATTAAAAACTAAAACCGATCGATACATAAGGCATAGTTGGTTCTTTAGAAAACCTTACTGTTGCTTGTACAAAGATAATCTGACAGTGCAAGACGTAAAGTCCCCCGCCGATGCCTTTGTCCTTCAGAAATTCGAAACATAATTCGACACCTTTTGCTTCATGATCAGTTGTACTAAATAAATAGCCAATGTCATGGTACCAGCTCGCTGCCAATACAATAAAAAAATCCTGATCGGAGAGTTGATAGTGGTTCGCAATCTTAACTGTGTTCACAACTACATGTTCAGTGTGCTCCAGGTTGTGATAGTAAAAGCGTTTGTGCTTGTTCGCTCGAAAAAGGCACCTGACATGCGTTCGAAGGTATTCTAATGTTTCACGATAATTCATCATATATGATATTTCATCGATTAAATAAGAATCAAGGTTTAATTTTAATCTGCAAACTTTAAAGTTGCCTGCATCAAGAATACATTGTATGGAAACCACATAGACATGTTGAAGTAAATCTCATTACCTCTACTTGAAGCCGGAATCATAAAGGCCCCGTAGAATCCTGGATAATCCCTAGCATTAGCCAAAATTTTTTCACTACTCCATATTCCACTGACTTCAAGAGCATCTCTCATCACCAAGGTGCCTTCTTTTTCGTTCATGTAAGTTACTACCCATCGTTTATATTTCAAATTATATAGTAAAGATGCTTCTCCAATAGGCCCTTCAATAATTGGAGTGGCAAGAGTTTCAGCTTCTTTAAGCCATCCGTGCCACTTATTCCAATATTCATACTTAGGCTGCTGCAAAATATCTTCCTCTTTGAACCTCGCGAGATAAGCCGCTCCTGATCTTCCAGCAGGGGTGCCAAGCATAAAAATAAACCCTTCAGATTTAGCGTAAGCTATTTGCGCAAAATTACTGGTATCACTGAAACGTACTGTTGGGCATTTGATCCAGTTCAACCCCTGATCCTTCGATTGGAAAATCCCGGAATAATTCGTAGTCCACGAACCTGGACCTCCCCATTTCCTCACATCCATGTAATGAACATAATCTGTTCCTTTGATATTTATGGCCGCCGTTGGAATTGCAGTATGACTTCCAGTACCGTTTGTAATATGTGGACTTGGAATGAGTTCATGTGCAATCATGGTATCAAATGTCAATCCGTCATTTAGATTTTTATCTGTAGATATACCTAATACATTTGATCTCCAGTTCCCTGCCTTCCCAGGCCCTCCGCCAGGTACTGATTTGAAATCTCGTCCATAGGTGTCGCCGAAAAAGAATCCTGTTTTTCCATTGCCCATGTCCCACGCAATTCCCAGATCAGTTCCGCCAACATCATAGTGCTTGTCAGTGGTATTTGGATTCGGGAGTAGTTCGTTTGCCTCAGACTTGCCTGTTACCCTAGAAATCTGCCGAACATCAGTAGGAATCAGTTCCTTCGGAATTGATTGACCAAAAGAGGTGTAAGTAATTACAAAGCAACAAATTAGGATATTAAATATCAGTAGTCTCATATCAATTCCAATAAATCTTTCCTTGACAAATTCTTAAATATGGATTCTTCCGATTTGATCAAATCCTTCGCAATGTCCATTTTAGTAGATTGCATTTTCATAATCTTTTCTTCCACAGTATCCGGACAAATCAACCTAATTGCCACTACATTCTTGTTTTGCCCAATTCTATAGGCACGG
>NZ_JBKHKK010000023.1:0-30378 GCF_046546555.1 Pedobacter sp. JCM 36344 | reverse complement strand
CTTGCCCTTAGGTTTTTCTCCTAAGTTGATAGTATAGAAACTATAGTGCCGACAAAAATCTTTATTTGATACCCAGAACTTCCATCACTGGAGTTTCACCTTACTTAACCGGGGTTAAGCTTACGGAATAAAACCTTTTTGTTCTACAGGCACCTGTTTTAACCGGTATCTCTTCAACCAATAATAAAAGTAGGTGGCTTTAACTGGTATTGCTTACAAAAAGCAGGCTGACTTAATCTGCTGCTTTTCCAGGACTCTATGTGAGCAAACATTTCTATCGTGTGCGATAATTCCCTTTTCATGGCTTTTTCGATTTTGTTAAGCCAAATCTAAAAAATTCATTTACACGACCCCATATGGGGCCGTCGGACGCTTACGAAACAATAATGGTATAGTTGAAGGCTGAGAATTGTCCGAAATCAGTTTGCATATTTTATACCAGAAATTAGATTTTCTAATGCTGCTTTTGCCTTTGCATAGTCTTTCTGAGGGTATTGTATGAAGCCTGTTATACAAAAGTTTTCGGAAGGATTAAAAGTTGTAAAAGTCATTAAATTTATACCCTCAACAATTCTATTGGCAACTAGTACATCCTTCCCATCTATGGCTACAATCTTAGATGAGTAAGTCTTATCGTGTTGGCTTGTATCATCAGAAGCTAGTTTTTGAACCTTCAATATACCTTTCTGTTGTGTAATCTCGGCTGAATTCACAAAAATTACCATTTCGCCGACAGTAAAAACTTTATCTGGGTAACGTTTAATAGTTCCTATTAAAAATTTTGTTTTTCCAAATTTTTCAGAAGCGATCTTCGATATATTGGATTTAGAAGCTTTAGTCATCTGATTTGGGATTTCTAGGGTAGCAGACTTTGACAAAGCAATACGCTGTGCCATGCAACTTGAGCTTATCATTAGTACTAGGGCGACAATTACTATATATTTCCTTTTTAATACGTTTAGCATGTTTTATCTACTATGTCAGGTCTGCCCTGATTGATGGTTTCTAGGAAAACAAAATCGAGCTGTTATCAACAAATTGCTTCTTCCAAAGGGAAATCTGCGTAGGATGAAGATCATACTGAACTGCGAGTTCTGCAAGTGTCTTCTGCTCTTTTAACGCTTCTATGGATACTTTCGCTTTGAATTCTGCGCTGAATTTCTTTCTGCTTACTTTTTTCATCCTGTCTAAATTTACGGCCTCTTTTATAACCTTAAACTATCGACCTAATATTGGGGAGAATTATACTTACACCCTTTTCCCACCGAGCATCATTTGGCACATCCTCTATTATTATTTTTTATCAACTACTATAAAAACAGCTCCACGTCCGGGTACAGTTACTTTTATACCTTGGGTAGTCACGGCCGATCTGGCTTTTAAACCTGCATAATCTGTCGGCCCCCCAGCTTCGAGCGTGGTGCCAACGCCATTCACAAGTACTTTTCTTGAAAATTCGCCATTATCGGTACCTCCTTCTAAGATATACCAGTAAAAACGGTCGCCCGGAATAAAATTTATAAACTTAACCAGCACCGTTTGAGCGGTTTCAGCAGTATTCACGATGTTCACATTCGCTTGTCCGGATGTATACGTAGAGCTATAAGTTTTCAGGGTAGCATTTCCAACTATCGAATTGGGCACTAAACGATCCCCTAATAATTTATGGAAATAATACATGTAATAAAATGATGGTCGTGGGCTCCATTTATCAATGCCGGGCTCATTCCCCGGACTAAAAAGACCATGATCGTTACCGCCATCCCAGCCATTTATCATATCCCAACGAGCGGTCATTCCGTATTTATTTTTGATTGCTTCCCCTTGTACCAATACCGCAAATAGCCCACTCACGTTCGACACCTGCTGTTTCGATCCTAAGGCAAACATGTTCCATTCATCGAAGGCAATTGGCTTAACCGTAGCACCGTTAGTTTGCAACTCCTGAGTAACAAAAGTCATCATAGCTCCCGGAACTGTGGTAGCAGAAGTAAGTATGGTTGCTGCGTTTACGTTTTCGCTGTTGGTGAAATAGTTGTGCACTACATAGAAATCGGGTTTGTCTGCGGCCGATTTCATCATGCCCGAATTCCAGGTTTTGGTAGTATTGGTTTGCCATGACTCTGGTGAGGGAGTCTCATGAGCAACGGCACCGATGTAAATCTTTTTACCAATTTCGGTAGCGGCTTTTTGCATTGAGTCAATAAAAACTTTCACATGTTTTCCGTACAGATCACCATTAATGATTGCTGGCTGTCCGTCTTTATTTTGAGATACATCAATCATGTAACCTACTTGCCAACTGCCGTAATGCTCATTTCCAATTTCCCAGTATTTTGTGCGGCCATTATCGAAACGAACCCATTCTGCAGCCAAATGAGCTGCATTTGCTAGCGGAGTATTGGCTGTACTGTAGCGGGCATAGCTATAATTAACAGATATAATTCCTTGATTTCCAGTTTGTAAAAGCGTTGCATAGTATTTTTCTAAATTAAATTCCCAATCGTGGTTGGTTTTACCGTAATTATAACCGGCTGGATGGCTTGCTCCTTTATCGTCCAAATAGGTCATTGGCACATCGGCCGGAAGCACATCTTGCTCGGCATTCCAAAAATAATTATTGGAAGAATTACCTCCTGGGAAGCGAATAATATGCGGATGCAAATTCTTAACATCGGTGATAGCCTGGGCTGATGGTCGCCCCATCCACCAAACGGCATTTTGCCCGAATGTGGATTGCGGGATTTTGGTAATAATGGAAGATGCATCCACCGTGATGGTATTTGAGGTACTTGCAGGAAGTGTTCCATCTACAAAAGCTGGAGCCGTGAACGTTTTTGATTGCCAATCATCCACGAAAAAGCCCATTGTTTTGGCTATTCCTGGATCGTTGACTGGCACTACGGTAACTACTTCCTCTACCGGAGGAAGCGGCGTTGGAATTTCTTCTATTTTTTTATCTTTTTTGCACGAAAAAGATGTAAACAAAATTAGTAAGCAACCTGTGTAAATAAGGATGCTTTTTGAAGCAGGATTTTGCATATACTAATGTAAAAGTGGTTTAAAAAATGAGACTATTCTAGTTTACAATACTAAGCACATTGTTTTTAAGCCCACACATTCTGTGTTGTCCGAAATAAACTTGTAAGTTTTTTCAAATTCTCCATCTGAGAATGCCTTTGCTATTTCTGTCTTGGTCATTTTGTCAATTTTTTTATTGCACGGTCGTCTTTTACAATTCTGACTAACATTCGAGGCTGGTATTTTATAACTGTCAGCCCGGCAACTGAAGCCGATTTGAAATCGGCTTCAGTTAAAGTTAACAAATAAAAGATAAATAGAATTTGGTCAAGCCCGATAATAGCTGATAGTAGTAAAACAGCCGATTGTTCTTCCGTCTGCCAGCCTTGCGACAAACATTTTAATAGCATTGTTTTTCTTCGTACGTCAATTATTTTTTTGGCTTCAACAACTACAGAGTTATTTATAGTTGTCAAAGTTGTCGATCTCTAATATGAATGATTTAAAGATGATTATTTTCGAAATCTGTTATTGAGAAACGCTTCTATTATATAGTTTTGGTTACTGTCAGGTCACACAACGGCAACCAATTTTCATCAGGATTTTTTTTCCAATCCCAATGTGTTTTCATAGATTTTCCATCATCACTAAATTTAAAAGTGGCCCGCTGTAGTTCTCCAATATAGGTCCAAACATTGTTTTGAAAAGTAACTTTGTATGTAGGAGAATTGCCTGCATTATCAAAAAAACTCGAGATATATGTTTGACTTAAAATGTCGAAACCAAGGACTTCCATACCATTAAATTCTGCGTTCCCGACGTGCCCGTTCCAATGATGAATAAGAAAAGAATCATCTAAAATCCATTCAAATGTTTCAGTTGAACTCATATCTACCAATGAAACTTGCAAATTACCGTTAGAGTTTCCTTCTGCATAAGATTTTCCTATAGCTTTCCATTCCCCCACGAATATATTTAGTTTCTGATTTTCCTTTTTCATGGTTATAGTTTTTAAATACAGTACAATTAATACTCAGCAAAGTTCGTGCGTTAAATCTTAACAAGTATTAGACGGCTTAAAAAATAATTAGCATGATTCACATTGCGTTCGTTTAGTGTCTCCCACAATAAACATAAAGTTCGAGGATTGCAGCAGGGCTTATAATTTATAATTATCAGCCTGGTGACCTAATCCCCAAAAACTAGCCAGTTACAACTAGAGAATCAAGCGTTAATTTAAGGCTTCAATGAACTCATTCGGAGTCAGACCACTCAGTGAACTGTGGCGTCTCTTTAGCGTCTTCCATGGATAGGAACATATGTTTATCTAAACTTAGATCCGCTTGTAGATAGTGTCTTCACTAACCCTCATTTTTCTACAAACCTCTGAAACAGCGAGGTCGGTTTCAGATTGTTTGATCGCAAATATGATGTGTGCCTACATAAATTTGCTTGTTTTCATCGCAATTATGTGATGTTAAGCTATTAATAATTGTCCGATTTTTCTACTTTAGAATGGCCAGGTTTTAGGGGGCGTCAGTTTTTTCATCGTTCAATTTTCCATAACTGTTATTATAAACTTTTCCTTTTTTTGGATGCGTAAATTTCAAGCCTGACCAAATGTTGTCAATAATCAGGCAGGTACTTTCTACTAGTCCATAATCATATCCCAATTTTATCACTATTTTAAGGTTCAAATCAGTTCCCAATTTTCCACCTTTTGGCCAAGAAACCCAAAGCATTCCATTGGACTTTAAATAAGTTTTAAGTTTAGGAAAGTGGTCTATAAACTCTGATTGAGTTTTTACAAATAGATGGATGTAATCAAACTCATCTTCAAGGTTTGTTGAAATGTCGAGAGTAGGCAAATGAATATTTTCAATAGCTTCATTATTAGGATTAACAAAGTATGCTTTTGAGTTTTCTTTGATGCCCATTTTTTGTGAAACAGTTCTTGTCATTATAATTTCTTCAATTCATTGTCTTTGGTGTTTTTTTCATTTAGTCTGAATACAGTAAGATGTAATGTTTTGAATTTGATTGTTATTGTTAAACTCATAGACGTCACAAGCAAAAACAAAAGACACACGTTTGTTATTCCTCAAAAATTCCGCTGTTCCGTTAATTACAACTTTATTTCCGTCTGAAATTATGTTCAGTGTTTTAAAGTTAGTCGTTACGGATTTAAAATAACTACCAACTTGTTCACAATTTTTAATAATTGCTTGCTTACCTATAAATCTATTTTCTTCTATAACAGTCCATTCTGCGTTGTCCGAAATAAACTTGTAAGTTTTTTCAAATTCTCCATCTGAGAATGCCTTTGCTATTTCTGTCTTGGTCATTTTGTCAATTTTTTTATTGCACGGTCGTCTTTTACAATTCTGACTAACATTCGAGGCTGGCATTTTATAACTGTCAGCCCGGCAACTGAAGCCGATTTAAAGTCGGCTTCAGTTAAAGTTAACAAATAAAAGATAAATAGAATTTGGTCAAGCCCGATAATAGCTGATAGTAGTAAAACAGCCGATTGTTCTTCCGTCTGCCAGCCTTGCGGCAAACCTGGATGTGATCCCAGACAGCAAACTACTTCAGGATTTTGTAAACGACATTATCCTTTTGCTGGGTTAGAAACAAATATCATCCAGCGTCCAGTTATGGTATTGCAGGTAGTCTACATATAATAAGGCTACTCCGTTTATTTTTACCAGACACTGCTGAAACAAAAATTAAACTAGCATGTTGTAAGTTTTGAAAAGAATCCTAAATATTTTACTGATTGCATTTAATTCTTAACTATTTTAACAGTTAACATCATGCCTATTCAAACAATTAATCCAACCACAAACAAGACCGTCCGATCTTTCGAAGAAATGACCGACAAGGCAGTTGATGCGGCAGTAGCCCAGGCCGCAAAGGCATTTGACACTTGGAGAAAAATTACCTACAAACAGCGGGCTGATTTTTTGCATAAAATAGCTGCCTTGATGCGTGAGAAAAAGGACTCACTGGCCAAACTGATCACATTAGAGATGGGAAAACTTATCTCTCAGGCGGAAAGTGAAATAACCTTGAGCGCAGATATCTTCGATTATTATGCTACAAATGCAGAAAAATTTCTTGCCGACAAAACCCTCAGCCCTAAATTAGGAAAGGCTTATATCCGTCATAGTCCTATTGGTGTACTTCTGGGTGTCCAACCTTGGAATTTCCCATTTTACCAAATGGCCCGCTTTGCCGCTCCAAACATTATGATTGGGAATACCGTGCTGGTTAAACATGCCTCAAATGTACCCCAGTGTTCCATTGCAATTGAAGATTTGTTTAAAGAAGCAAGTGTACCTGCCGGGATTTATACCAATCTTCTGATATCAGGAAAACGTGCTTCAGCGTTGGTGTCTGATGAAAGGATAAAAGGTGTTTCCCTTACCGGAAGTGAGGCAGCTGGGGCAAGTCTGGCATCCGAAGCTGGAAAAAATTTAAAGAAGTCTGTCTTGGAATTGGGCGGAAATGATGTTTTCATCATTCTGGAAGACGCCGATATTGATAAGGCGGTAGAATGGGCAGTAATAGGAAGGATGAATAATACCGGTCAATCCTGTATTGCATCAAAACGGCTTATTGCCATAGAAACGGTTGCCGACGAGTTCCTGAAAAAGTTTAAGGATAAGCTGTCACACCTTAAAGTGGGAGACCCGATGGACAGGACTACAGAGTTAGGTCCTTTAAGTAGCGAAGAAGCAGCAGTACATTTGGCTGATCAGGTGAAAAGGTCTGTGGATGCAGGAGCAAAAGTCTTGCTGGGCGGTAAGCGTATAGATCGGCCGGGAGCTTTTATGGAAGCGACCATTCTGACTGATCTCAAACCTGGTATCCCTGCCTATCACGAAGAATTATTTGGCCCCGTCGCCTCTTTTTACCGGGTGAAGGACGAACAGGCAGCTATTGATCTGGCCAATGATTCAGCTTTTGGTTTAGGTGGTTCTGTATTTACCCAGAACATTGATCGGGGCAAGCGGGTGGCTGACCAGATTGATACAGGAATGGTATTTATCAATCACCCTACCGGGACTCAGGCGGATCTGCCATTTGGAGGCACCAAACGTTCAGGTTATGGCCGGGAACTGTCTGAACTTGGTATTGACGAGTTCGTAAACAAAAAACTCATTCGTATAAGTGAAATCACAGACCCCTTTTAAGGGTTGACGAATCGCTAATGAATCTTCATCGGCTTAATCAATAAAAAACTAATGGCCCCCAAATAGGGTTAATAATTTTACGATTCAAAAAAAGAAACAATGAAAAAAGTATGGTTAATAACAGGCTGCTCCACAGGATTTGGGCGTGAGCTGGCCACATACGTGCTGGCACAGGGATACCAGGTTGCCGTAGCAGCACGTAATACGGAAGACGTGAAAGACATTATTGCTGGTAATGAAGACAATGCAATATCAATAAAGTTGAATCTTACAAAGCCGGAACAAATAAAAGAAGCTGTACAAAAAACAAAGGATAAATTCGGGCGAATAGATGTCCTGGTGAACAACGCAGGGATTGGGTATTTTGGCGCCATCGAAGAAAGCGAAGATGATGCGGTAAGAAATATGTTCGAGGTCAATGTTTTTGGTCTTGCTAAAATGATACAGGAAACATTGCCCGTGATGAGGGCACAAAAAAGTGGGCACATCGTAAACATTGCTTCTATAGGCGGCTTAGTTGGTTTTCCAGGAGTTGGATTTTACAATGCTACCAAGTTTGCTGTAGATGGACTTTCAGAATCCTTATCTAAAGAAACAGCGCCATTGGGTATTAAAGTAACCATCGTGGCACCAAGTGGCTTTCGTACCGACTGGGCAGGACGTTCGGCTAATAACAGCCCCATCGAAATTGAAGATTATGCAACAACGGCAGGAAAAAATAAAAGTGATATTCGTGGGTACAGTGGCAACCAGCCCGGTGATCCAGCAAGGGCTGCGCAGGCAATTGTAAAGGCTGTAGAAGCAGAAAATTCACCACTCAGATTGTTATTAGGTGCAGCAGCGCTAAAAGGTGCACGTATAAAATTAGATCAGTTGAAAAAGGATTTTGATACCTGGGAAGAAACCACCCTTTGGGCAGATGCTCCTAAATCAGTAAACCTTGCACCTCCCTCCACTTAAATTGCTATTGATACAATTAAGGATGTATTTTGACCAATACATCTGTCGGCTGCTCTACTTGTTTTCATACCTGTCCATATATTTTTAAAATTCTAACAATTCATTTACTAAATCATTGATTAACAGATGTTATTTATTAAAAAATGCTACTAATACTTCTTAAAAGTATTTTAAACGAACCTCATTTTCTGCACGGTTTGGTGAGGGAATTTTGATTCTCTCGCCTTTTTTATTACGTATTTCATTAACACGCCTATATAATGTATTAAACAAGTGAAGATCAAGGTTGCAAAGTATCCAAACCGATGTCTGACCTTGCTGACCGCCCTTCGGACCAGTTCTAAAAGAAAATAGACGATCAACCTCACTAATAATTGTGATTTACACGAATTGGGATGTGTGCCTACAAAAATCTTGATCTGTAAATTCTGCTTGATCAGCTTAAAAAATATTTCAATGTTCCATCTGCTTGTGACAATTTTTGGAGTTTTCAGAATACGCTGGGCTGAACGCAGAATAGCTACGGTCCTTTCAAATTGAATACGACATATAACCCGCCTGTCAGCCGACCTAAATATAATATATACTTTTTTGTATAGATTAATTTATACTTATTAGTATATTTGTACCAGAAGGTTAAATTAACTACCATAAAATTCATAAAGAATATGAGCAAAGAAGCATCCACAGCAACTCTTGAAAATTATACCAAGAGTGATTATAAATATGGCTTTACCAGTAACATTGATACTGAGCTCATTCCAAAAGGGTTAAATGAAGATATTGTTCGACTAATATCTTCTAAAAAGGATGAACCTCAATGGTTACTTGACTGGCGTTTAAAAGCCTTCAGGCTTTGGGAGACAATGACGGAACCTAAATGGTCGAATGTAAAATATCCCCCGATAAATTATCAGGACATTATTTATTATGCCGCCCCAAAAAAGAAGAATATTCTCAACAGCCTGGATGAAGCAGATCCTGAACTATTGAAAACTTTTGAGAAACTTGGTATTTCTGTAGGAGAACAAAAACGACTTACAGGAGTTGCCGTTGATATTGTTATTGACAGTGTGTCTGTTATCACCACTTTCAAAGCGGCACTTTCTGAATTGGGCATAATTTTTTGCTCTTTTGGTGATGCGGTAAGGGAACATCCTGAATTGGTAAAAAAATATTTAGGGATGGTTGTTCCTGCCACTGATAACTTTTTTGCCGCACTTAATTCTGCCGTGTTTACCGACGGTTCGTTTTGTTACATTCCAAAAGGCGTTCGTTGCCCGATGGAGCTGTCCACTTATTTCCGTATCAATGCCGAGGGGTCTGGGCAGTTTGAAAGAACATTAATTGTAGCCGAGTCAGGTAGCTATGTTAGTTACCTAGAAGGATGCACCGCCCCTGTAAGAGATGAAAATCAATTGCATGCAGCAGTGGTAGAACTTATAGCACTTGATGATGCCCAAATCAAATATTCCACCATTCAAAATTGGTATCCTGGTGATAAAGACGGAAAAGGCGGCATTTATAACTTCGTTACTAAAAGAGGATTATGTGCGGGGGCAAGATCGAAAATTAGTTGGACACAGGTTGAAGCAGGGTCTGCCATTACCTGGAAGTACCCAAGTTGTATTTTAAAAGGTGATAATTCAATTGGTGAGTTTTATTCTGTTGCAGTTACTAATAATTTACAACAAGCTGATACAGGAACCAAGATGTGGCATATTGGTAAAAACACCAGCAGTACTATTATTTCCAAAGGTATCTCTGCCGGCAGAAGCAATAACTCTTACAGAGGTTTGGTAAAAGTTGGGAAAAATGCCGAAAATGCCAAGAACTTTTCACAATGTGATTCCTTGTTAATGGGGGACAAATGTAGTGCAAATACCTTCCCCTATCTCGAAATAGATAACGATACCGCTCAGATTGAGCACGAAGCCACAACTTCTAAGGTGGGGGAAGACCAACTTTATTACTGTATGCAAAGAGGATTAAAAATGGAAGATGCGATTAATCTTATCGTTAATGGTTATTGCAAGGATGTATTTAAGGAATTGCCCATGGAGTTTGCGGTGGAAGCGCAAAAATTGCTTGAGGTAAGTTTAGAGGGTAGTGTAGGATAAATATAATTAAATAAAAAAAATGTTAACAATAAAAAATTTACACGCTGAAATTGAAGGTAAAAAAATATTGAATGGTATTAACCTTCAAGTAAATGCTGGCGAAGTGCATGCCATAATGGGGCCAAATGGAAGCGGTAAAAGCACGCTGGCACACGTTTTAGCTGGCCGTGAAGGCTATGAGGTTACAGAGGGTAGCATTAGTTATATGGGTAAAGACCTGCTTGAATTGTCTGTTGATGAACGTGCCAGGGAAGGTGTGTTTCAAGCCTTTCAATATCCGATAGAAATACCGGGTGTAAGTACCGCGAACTTTCTTAAACATACCATTAATGCTGTCCGAAAACATCAGGATAAGAAAGAACTGAACGCAAAGGAAATGTTAATTTTTATCAGGAAAATGGCAAAAATGGTTGAGATGGAAGATAATTTTTTGAGCCGATCTCTAAACCAGGGATTTTCAGGCGGAGAAAAGAAACGCAATGAGATTTTACAAATGGCTGTACTGGAACCAAGGCTTGCAGTGTTAGATGAAACTGATTCGGGACTTGATATTGACGCCCTGAAAATAGTTGCCAATGGCGTGAACCAGCTGCGAACAAAAGAAAACGCTTTCATAGTAATTACGCACTACCAACGATTACTCGATTACATTATCCCCGATTTTGTTCATGTGCTATACAATGGAAGAATCGTTAAATCTGGTGACAAAAATTTAGCCTTGAAGCTGGAAGAAAAAGGATACGATTGGATCAAAGAAGAAGTAGAAACAACAAGTTAATTTGATGATTTGAAAATGAGATGATGAAACAGAAGAACGAGCCACATCTTAGAAAGTAAAATATATAAGTATGACAAACCAAATTACACCGGATAAAAAAGACAGCAGAGAAAAGTTTATTGAACTGTTTCGTCTATTTGAAAATACGTTAAACGGACAGAAAGATTATGTAGGGCATACTATAAAAAAAACAGCGATACAGCGATTAAGCGCTGACGTGGATTTTCCAACCAGGAGAAATGAGAATTGGAAATATACCAATGTTGCAGAGCTGCTTCAAGTACAATACCAACAGCCCAAACTTGTTGATATAACAATAGCGGACATAAGCCCTTTTCTTTTTGAAGGGCTGGATGCATATCTGCTGGTTTTTGTGAATGGTAAATACAATAAAGTACTTTCATCAAAGGACGGACTATCGAACAAAATAATGGTGCAGGATATTTCCGCTGGATTGCAAGAAGATGGGCTGACAAAAGCAACAGTTTCTGAATACTTAAATAAATGGGCAAGCAAAGAAAAGGATCCCTTTATTGTATTAAATACCGCTTTTGCTCAAAATGGAATTTTTATTTATGTACCTGACGGACTTGTTGTGGATCGACCTGTTCATATACTAAATATCGCTTTTACAAAAGACGAAGCTTCAGTTATCAGCCCACAAAAAATAATTGTTGTTGGAGAAAATAGTAAGCTCACAATTATTGAAACTTATCATTATATAAATTATCCCCAACAAACCTATTTCACAAATACTGTTAGCCAGTTGGTTCTAAAAAGAAATGCGGTAGTTGAACATTATAGAATTCAAGATGAAGGAGAGAATGCCTTTTTTATCAATAACACAAAAGTGGAGCAAATGCGGGATAGTACCTACAGCTCTTATGTAGTTGACTTGGGTGGAAAATTAGTAAGGAACAATCTAAGCTCCATTTTAAAGGATAGCGGCACCACTACCAATTTTTATGGCATTTATGTCGGCATGGATAAACAGCATATAGATAATCAAACCTTTATAGATCACGCATATCCGAATTGTAACAGCAACGAGTTGTATAAAGGAATTCTTACGGATAATGCTAAGGGAGTATTTAATGGTAAGATTATGGTACGACCGGATGCTCAAAAGACAAACGCATTTCAGAAAAACCATAGCCTTGTATTATCAAAAAATGCCTCGATGAATAGCAAACCCCAGTTGGAAATTTTTGCAGATGATGTTAAATGCAGTCACGGTGCCACTATCGGGCAACTGAATCAAGAGGCATTATATTATATGCGCTCCAGAGGACTTTCTAAAAAAGAAGCCATATCCGTTTTAAAACAGGCTTTTTTAACGGAGATAACCGAACTAATTAAAATTGATCCTGTAAGGGAAAAAGTACAACAGATGATTGTTGATAAGTTTAAGCAATTGCCTGAAACAAATAATGAACTATTAAACTGATAAATAACATGGCCGAAATAACTAAAGAGAATATTCTAAAAATACTGACTTCCGTTATTGAGCCAGACCTCAAGAGAAGTATTGTTGAATTGGGATTAGTTAGCGATATTCATATTGAAGGCGAGAAAATTAGCTTTAATGTTAAAATAAGCAGCCCGACCATGCATAGTAAAATGCAAATGAAAAATAGTTGTATTAATATTATTAGACAATTGTTAGGTGAGCATATTCAGGTAAATATAGATATACAAGCCCTCCCGGGTTTTAAGAATAGAAGTCCTGAACTCCGCTCACTATTACCGGGTGTCAAACACATTATTGCTGTTGCCTCAGGAAAAGGTGGTGTAGGAAAATCTACTGTTGCAGCTAATCTTGCAGTGGCGTTAAGTCTTTCAGGCGCAAAAGTAGGCTTGTTAGATGCAGATATTTATGGACCATCGATGCCACTCATGTTTGGTCTGGTGAATAGAAAGCCAATAATTACTAGTACATCTGGCCGAAATATTATGGAACCAATTGTATCTCATGGAGTGGAAATTTTATCTATAGGTTTTTTTGCTGAAGCATCGCAGGCGGTTCCCTGGCGTGGACCGATGGTATCCAAAGCTCTCATTCAATTATTTCAGGATGCAGATTGGGGTAAGTTAGATTATCTGCTTGTGGATCTTCCACCAGGGACAGGAGATATTCATTTAACGCTGGTAGATAAAATCCCGCTTACAGGAGCTATTGTAGTGAGTACTCCACAAGAAGTTGCTTTAGCTGATGCGAGAAAAGGCATTGATATGTTCAAAATGCCTATGATTAATGTCCCGGTGCTTGGATTGGTTGAAAATATGGCATACTATATCCCGGAAAGTAATCCTGATAAAAAAGATTATATTTTTGGACAAGATGGTGCAAAAAAATTGGCCAAAGAAATGAATGTTCCACTATTAAGTCAGATCCCTTTAATAACAAGAATACGGGAGGCGGGAGATGTTGGAGCACCGGCAGCATTAAATGAAAATACGATAGAAGGCAAAATATTTAAAGACTTAGCCCAAAATGTAATTGAATGCGTAAAAAATTTGAGTGCGGCCTCATCGAAAGAAAAAATTGATTTGGAAGCCATTAAGAGTCCATACAGATAAATGAAACATTAATAAAAATAATTACAGACAATAAAAAATATACTTATGGAAGCAACAGATAAAATAACATTAGAAATAAAGATCATAGATGTTCTGCAAACCTGTTTTGACCCGGAAATACCTACCAATATCTATGATTTAGGGTTGGTATATGAAATCAACATTAATGAGGAAGCCAATGTGCATACTAAAATGACACTAACCTCACCTGGCTGCCCTGTAGCTGGAACACTTCCTCCGGAAGTGGAAGAGAAGATTAGGAATATTGAGGGAGTGAGCAGTTCTAAAGTAGAAGTAGTTTGGGAGCCAGCCTGGTCAAAAGATATGATGAGTGAAGTGGGTAGACTTGAAACCGGAATGATGTAGATTAATTTAATTAATAACCCCATAACTAAATAAAAAAAAATGGAAATATCAAATTTAACAAATACAACTCAGTACCCAAGCTATGATGCTGTTACTGTTCAGCCCATGCGAGATGAACTAAAATCTGTAGGTTGCAAAGAATTATTAACACCGGAAGATGTAGATAAGGCATTAAGCAGAAATGATGACAAAACGGTGCTTGTGGTAATAAATTCCGTATGCGGTTGTTCGGCAGGTAGTGGACGACCAGGAGTAATGATGGCCTTACAAAATATTATCATCCCTAATGAGCTTTACACACTATTTGGTGGAATGGAAAAAGATGCGATTGACCGATACAGGAGTAAATATCTTCCAAATCATCAGACTTCCTCACCCCACATTGCCCTTTTTAAAAATGGCGAACCACTGGCTATTTTTCAACGATCTGACATTGAAGTACATACAGCGGAAAACATTGCCAGTGAACTAATAACTCTTTTTAACAAAGAGAGCAATAATACGGGGCCATCGATTTCTGCGAAAGATTTTGAAAAGGTTACACAAGGTAAATACGGTTGCTACACTGATTCTTTTAAGAAACAAGAATAAATAAAAACTACAATCATGAAAATAACAGCTCAGGTTGAGTATGGATTAAGAATAATGGTAAGGATAACCCGCTGCAAGGATGAGAAAGGATTAAGTATTCGTCAGCTAAGTGAAGCAGAAGGGTTATCTGCAAACTATGTCGCTAAATTAACCCGGGTACTTCGCATCAAGGGATTGATTAACAGTACTAGAGGGCATATGGGCGGATATGTATTGTCAAAGCCTGCTGCTGATATAACAATAAACCATACGTTGAAAGCTTTAGGGGGAAGTTTTTTCGATAAAAAATTCTGTGAAAGTCATTCGGGAATACTTGCGCTATGCACCAATTCAGTGGATTGCTCTATCCGATCGCTCTGGTCAGTAATGCAGATAACACTTGATAAGTTGCTGGATGAAGTAACTATGGCAGATATGGTGAAAAACGAAAAAGAGGTCTCCAGTGTTTTGCAGAATATTATTGACGGAAATGCTACTGGAGTTTTAAATTAAATTTTGTTTACTAAAATTAAACCGCAATGGCTATAATAATAACAGAGGAATGTATTAATTGTGGTGCATGCGAGCCTGAATGTCCGAATAATGCAATCTATGATGCCGGAGCAACCTGGAGATTTTCAGAGGGCACTGAATTAATTGGCACCATCGATTTGGGTGATGGGACTACCCTTAATACCGAAGAAACACAAGCTGCACTATCAGATGAAATATATTATATAGTACCCGATAAGTGTACCGAGTGTGTTGGTTTCCATGATGAACCCCAATGTGCCGCAGTTTGTCCGGTAGATTGTTGTGTGGATGATCCAGACCATAGAGAAACAAAGGAAGAATTACTAAACAAGAAAGAGTTTATGCATCTTATATGACGACTGTACTTACAAAAATACAAACAGAAAAGGCTGGTCAATTTATTGGGCATGGAGGAGCTATTTTCACTTTAGAACCTGCACACGATGCTTACCTTTTTTACTCTGGCAGCAGCGATAATCTGGTAGTAGAATGGAGTCTTAAAGATCAAAAGCAAAACAAAGTTGTTGCCAGATTACCCGCTAAAGCCTTGGCATTGAAATATATTCCGGATAGAAACCAATTACTTGTTGGCCAGTCATTAGGAGGCATCCACGTTATTGACTTAAACAAGAATGAAGAAATAAAGCTGTTACAGCTTCACCGGCAATCCATTTATGACATCCAATATCTTCCGGAAAAAGAATGCTTCTGGGCGGTAGCTGGTGACGGGACACTTTCCGTTTGGTCAATCAACGATTTTTCATTGATTACCGCATTAAAACTTTGTGATAAAAAGATACGCAGTATAGATTTCAATATTGTTTTGAAAGAAGCAGCCATTGGATGTGGTGACGGGTCTATTCGTATTTTTGATTTTGAAACTTTTGAAGAAAAGAAACTACTTAAGGGGCATGTTGATGATTTTTCAGTTAATACAGTATGCTATCATCCAAACGGCAAATATCTTTTGTCCGGTTCGAGAGATGCCTATTTGAATATATGGGATATTGAAAACGATTGTGCTTTAATCCACCATATTCCTGCCCATAACTATGCCATTTATAGCATAGTTTTCAGTCCTGATAAAAAGTTTTTTGCTACCGGAAGCAGAGATAAAACAATTAAGATATGGAATGCTGAAAACTTTGAGCTGCTGTTACGGATAGAACATGCTAAACACGAAGGCCATACCCATTCGGTGAATAAACTTTTATGGAGTGATTTTAATAATTATCTAATTTCAACCGGTGATGACAAAGCTATCATGGTATGGAAAATTGCCTAAATGCACTAACGTGCCCACCAGGAATGTTTTATTGCCACCTCGGTTTTAACAAAAAATGCTATTGAACCAATTTATTAATAAAAAAAATGGAACAATTAATATTAACAAAAAATGTAGAAGAAGTAATGCTTTTAGATGTTCTTAAAATTCGAAAAGATTTCCCTATCCTTTCACGAATGGTGAACGATAAACCATTAATTTATTTCGATAACGGCGCTACTACACAGAAGCCGAAACAAGTGATTGATGCCATCGTAAAATATTACACCGTGCAGAATGCCAACATTCACCGTGGAGTCCATCGGATGAGTCAGGATGTAACCAATGAATACGAGAACGCCCGTATTACGGTTCAAAAACACATAGGCGCTAAATATGAGCACGAAATAATCTTTACTAGCGGAACTACTGATAGCATAAACTTCATAGCTACTGCGTTCGGGAAAAAGTATGTGAATGCCGGGGACGAGATTGTTGTTAGTGAGATGGAGCATCACAGTAATATTCTTCCGTGGCAACAGCTATGCGAAGAAAAAAATGCAGTACTGAAAGTTATCCCAATGACCGACAGTGGGGAATTGCGGATGGACGAATACAAAAAATTACTTTCTGCAAAAACAAAACTAATTGCCATTACGCACGTGTCAAACACGCTCGGTACGGTAAATTCCGTAAAGGAGATGATCGCTATCGCTCACTCGAAAAATATTCCCGTGCTTGTAGATGGAGCCCAATCAATCCCTCATATAAAAGTGGATGTGCAAGATTTAGACGCAGATTTTTATTGCTTCAGCGGACACAAAGTTTATGCGCCAACAGGAGTCGGAATTCTCTACGGCAAAGAAGAATGGCTTAAAAAACTTCCGAATTATCAAGTGGGAGGCGGAACCATTAAAACGGTTTCATTTAATAAATCAGAATACGCAGAATCTCCTCTCCGATTTGAGGCGGGCACTCCAAATATTGAAGGAGGAATTGGGCTGGCCGTGGCACTGGATTACATCAACGCACTCGGTCTTGAAAAAATTGCTGCTTATGAACACGAACTGCTTAGGTATGCTACAGAAAAACTCTCTGAAATTGAAAATTTGCGGATTATCGGCACAGCAAAAGAAAAAGCAAGTGTAATTTCCTTTGTAGTGGAAGGTATCCATCCACTCGACATAGGAGTGCTCCTTGATGCACAGGGAATTGCAGTACGAACAGGGCACCACTGTACGCAACCGCTAATGGCACATTATCAAATCCCAGGGACTGTGCGTGCAAGTTTTTCATTTTATAATACAAAAGAAGAAATAGATATTTTCTCTAACGCGATTGTTAAATCAATTAAACGGATAAACAAAAAATGATCGAGATTAAAACGATAGAAAATACAGAACAGGAACTCGTGGAAGAATTCGCTGAGTTTGAGGACTTGTTTGATAAATTTGGATACCTGATTGATTTGGGTAAAGCCCTGAACCCATTAGATGATTCACTGAAAATAGATAGCCGTATGATAAAAGGATGTCAGGCGCATGTCTGGTTATATAGTGAATTGAAAGACGGAAAAATTATTTTTCAAGCAGATGCAAATGCAGATTATGCGAAAGGTCTTGTAGCTATGATGATTTATGTGCTTTCGGGACATACACCTGATGAGATTATTAATGCACCACTTAACTTTATTGAAAGAATAGGATTTAAAAGTATGCTTTCAATGAAACGTGCGGGAGGATTGGAGAGCATGATAAAGCAAATGAAACTTGATGCGGTGGTGTACAAAGTAAAAGTTTGAAATTCACTTGGCGAAAGCAGCACAAGCGGCAAGTAACATTTAGAATAGATCTCTTAAATACATGACAGAAGAAGCTATTAACGCCGAGCTAACCAGCATTTGGAAAGAATTTGCCGGAAAATTTCAAAGCCAGTATTTAAATGAGGTCTTAGAAAGAAAATTCGGATTCTCAATACCTGAGCAGTCAGACATTCTGATATCTGGAATCAATCAGTCCTACCAACCAAAGAATGTCAAAGCACTATTGCGATATACTTACAGTGATGCAAAGCACCGCTACTTTACTACTTTAAGAAAGATTATACCTTCTGAAATTGGCGGGAAAACTATCACAGTGTCCTATATTGATTTATTCTATTTTAGAAACACTGAACAAAATATTCTCAGTGAGTACTACAATGAGAAGCAATTAGGTATTAACTTCTTAGCTAAACAATTAAAAGTAACCCAAAAAATTGTCGAGTGGATTGCGCCAAAGGTAATATTGGTAATGAATAAAGGTTCATGGGCTTTTTGGGGAAAGAATCCTAAACCTATTTGGATGGGCTACGAAATGCACTTATTAAATGATGCTCTACAATTTGGAGAGCTATATGAGATCTCAGGATTAAAACCTAACATAGAACGGATTGTACCAGAAATCAAGAGGTCAAATTTAATAGGAACAAAAGTCTATTTCTCCAGACACTTAGGCAGAGTTAGTAACGACAATTTAGCGCTGATTAAAGCGGAGATTTCTTCAATGTTTTAATTTATCCCCCCGCTTGAAGATCTTGATTTTTAAGAATTCTTTTGTGAAGGTATGATATAGAGTAACTAGCTGTTTATCTAATGCACATACAGCTGGATTAAAATATTAGCTATCTAGTCACATCCTTGATGTTGCCACATTTTCAGTGGCCGACTATTTTAAAGCTAAAAAAACAGAAAGCTTTTATCCCAATGAGTTGAGAAGTTTCTTACGGACTGGCCAGATTCCGCGAGAAATTTGAACCTATCGCAGACACAACCTTTCAAGCGATTTGAAATTCTTAGAAGACGGTCATTAAGCCTTGAATGTGATAGTAAATGTGGTGCCTTCATTGACACGGCTCTCCATTTCTATATGGCCGCCCAGACTTGTTAAATGACTGTTTACCAAATACAGGCCAATACCCTTACTGTCTATATTATCATGAAACGTTTGATTGAATCCAAAAACCCGGCCTTTTACTTTTTCCATATCAAATCCAATCCCATTATCTTTAAATTTTAAGGTCACATTACCATCCAATTTTTTACTCTCCAGGGATATTTGAGGATAGGTATTAGGCTTTGCGTATTTAATTGAATTAGAGACCAGGTTGAGGAATATGCTTTCAATATAAGTTTTATTAAAAGTTATCGCATCCACACTGGTAAAATCTGCAAAAATCTCAGTCTTGGTATCTAAAATTAATGACTTCAATGACCGCTCTATATTACGCAATGATTCTGAAAAACTTACCGGACCTAACTGGATATTCAAGCTTTTTTTCTGTATTAAAATATCAACGTAATTGTTTAAAGTTTCACGCAAATTCTCTGATGACTGTTTCAATAGATCCAGTAATAAAACTATTTCATCGTTCTCGACCTTCGTATCCTCGATGATGCTAAATATCGATATTAAATTATCTACGGGTGACCTAAGATCGTGCGCCGCCGTATAAGCTAATTTTTTAAGCTCATTATTAGTTGCTGTAAGGCTAGTAAGTAATAGGTTCCTATCCTCTTCAAGCCGCTTTTTGTGCGTGATGTTCTTAGCTATTCCGAACACCAGCTGTTTTTCTTCAATTCCTATAGATGTCCACGACAACCAAACTATTTCCCCTGATTTGGTCACATATCGATTCTCGAAATTTATCAGCGGAATAGATCGTTTGACTGCCTCTCTGCTTTCTATTGTGGTCGTTTGGTCCTCGAAATAAACAAACTCATTTATCGGTCTGGCTAACAGCTCCTGCTGAGTATATCCCAATGTCTTTGAGACGGCGGGATTTATCTTTTTAAAAAAACCATCATAACCAGCAATACAGATCATTTCTGGCGACAATTGCACAAAATGATCTATATCAAATGTATTAGTTAAAAGCAAATCGTCCAAATTTTTAACGGTGTCCATCTCTCGGTGTCTTCAATATAAACAATTTTACTTCTTTTAAATGAAACGATCTAAAGTTAGATCAGATCAACATCCTTAACTGTGCAGCTATATCTTTGCGATGCATTCCCAATGGCTCAGGTTAATATCATTGATGGATTTAATTAGTCAGATCCAACTATTGTCCCTTTTAAACCAGGAGCGTAGGTTAAGTCTGATGATATTATTTGGGCTGAGATAATGATTGCTGGATTCGTAAAAATCGACCGAATCGCGACGGTCTCTTCCGTTCTTGTTCTGAACGTTGTAAAAATACTTGGTATTTGTTCGTTTGAAAACAGCGTGCAAAAACAGATATAGCCATTTACGAGCATAAAAATAAAGGATGGCATTGATTGTAAGAAACTATCTTTCATTTTAACCCTTATTACAAAACCAATTAACATCAATAGAGCAAGACCACCTGAAGCAATTACCAGAATCGGATTCCAAACCAGCCCAAGCAATAGTCCTAAGCCACCAAGCAGTTGCAGAACTCCAACAAGGCCCCTGAATTTATCGAGGCCATAGCGTTCAAACTCCTCTTTCATCCCAGAATTTAGAAAGAACGAGCTTCCATAAAATAGGAAGGCAACACCAGAAACGACAATCAAAATATTAACAAGCATCAAGAACCTATCAGACCGGAATGTACGCCGGCTACAAACAAAGACAAGATCAATAGAAGCGCTGAAGGCACAAATTTTAGCAAGGGGTTTTTGACCTTTACATGCGCGGCCTGTGCGCACAACATTAGAAAAGCCATCAAAAGCGCAGGAATCAGTACCAATTTAGGGTACCAAATACCAGCAATCAAAAGGGTAGAAAGGGCTATTTTAGAAGCACCAACAAGATTTCGCAATAGGTCTGGAATACCATACTGCTTAAACTCTCTGACAATATTATCATAACGAACAATCCAGACAAAGCAAATGGAAAGTGCTATGACTATTTGGGCACAACTTGAAAGTGTATTCACAGCAAATAGAGTTAAAGGTGATTTAATAGACTACAATGGAGTTTTATCGTTTGGACCGTATTGTTTCTTTTGCGCATAGAATAATCCCCATGCAAAACCAACATACAATAAGACTACGATGACCGTAAGAATGATCAGATCTAGATTTTCCATACTAATCTTTCTTTTTAAAGTTAAAATAGATTAACAATCCGACCATTGTAGGTGGCCATAGCCCTATAAAAATGGCCCGGTCATGGTCTTTTAAAACTAGATAGTAATATTCCGATATGAATATGATAGCTATGATCATAGTCAGTATCGCAAATTCGAATTTAGAAAATTTATTCATTTGATTTAATTTTTTGATTCAACAATTTAAGAATAACTTTTGTTTAACTCATGTATTTTGAATTAAACAATCAATCTTTATATTGAATTGTGCTGCGTCTTAACGATCATCTTCTTTTACTGATCTTGTTGTAGCTTATTTGTTTTTGCAGACTGCACTTAAACCTCAGCGAAGATTCACCTAACATTTCATGTTTAGTTGCCCTCCCATGTACCCTTTCGCGCCAAAGTTTAAAACTCGATGCCTTCATTTCTTTGCGCATCAGCCTAATCACCTGTTGCTCAGAAAGCCCAAATTGTAACCTGATAGCGTCAAAAGAAGTACGATCTTCCCAAGCCATTTCAATGATACGATCCGTATCAACCACACTCAAGTCACTAGTTTCAGTTATTTTATTTAATTGCAAAGTCATTCTCTTATTAATTTGTAAATATAGCATTATTTTGTACTACTTATTTTGATTTAGTATAATATCGTTGCATTAACATTGTTGCTTCAGCATAACAACCTGGTTACTTGGCAAGATTCATATAAGTTTAATTATATTACTAAAAATATTAGTAATATTGTATTTTCTAAATGGGTCTGTGATGAGAAATAATATTAAAGAGAATGGCGACCTTCAATACGAGGCAAGACTAAAGATTTCAAAGAAAGCATTTGAAGAGGGATGCGTAATCCGTTCCAGCGTAACCAGGACATTCTACACCCCAAGAGAATTCCTGGACTCAGACGAGAAGGTGGAAATTAAAATTTATGGGATGCAGGAATATTCAGACTTTACGCTTCATTATCCCGCTAATGCA
The DNA here is from genome assembly GCF_046546555.1 of Pedobacter sp. JCM 36344. Lineage (NCBI taxonomy): Bacteria > Pseudomonadati > Bacteroidota > Sphingobacteriia > Sphingobacteriales > Sphingobacteriaceae > Pedobacter > Pedobacter sp. JCM 36344. Next base: position 7,908 of record NZ_JBKHKK010000023.1, on the reverse strand, counting down.
ATCAATTTCAAAATGGAAGAATTAGCCAAATCAAACCAGCAGTTTCAGGACTTCATGAAAAAAATGCTGAATGCATTTGAATTGAGTCCGTTAGATAAGAAAAAAAAACACAGTTAACAGCAAAAAAAGCTATCAAAAGGCACTTAAAATAATCGCGGTTACTAATTTTAAAGGAACATATCAATATTTAAACACAATTTTCTTGCTACTTTTGAATCATAGCACGTGGTATGTTAAACCCTGCTACATCTTACTCCCAAATCCCTATTAAATGAAAATTACTCCACTAATTTTTCGAAACTTTCGGTACAAGTTTCTCGTCGCTGCTATTGGAATCGGCCCTTTGCTTATTGCATGTAATAAAGACGATAGCAAAAATAATCTGCAAAAAATTCCAACGGCTAGTCCCGCCGTTAATGATGTCTCAGTTGGTGTACTGAGCAAGATCATTGGCGGGATTTACAGGGAAGTCTGGAACAACAATTTCGGCAACGATGTAGCGCAGATTACATTACAGAGCACCCCTTCTACTACCATCCCGCTTAATTCGCTAGAAGGTCCTATTAACGTTGGCGAAAATTACGGTGCAAGGATTCGTGGCTACGTCATCGCACCTACAACAGGAGATTATACTTTCTGGATTGCTGCGGATGATGCCGGAGAGCTATGGCTTTCTAACGATGCAGAGCCTGTGAACAAAGTGAAGATAGCCTATACACTTAGCTGGAATAATACCAGGGAATGGACTAGATTTGGCTCGCAGAAATCCAAACTAATACCTTTACAGGCAGGGCAAAAATATTATATTGAAGTGTTGCATAAACAGGGAGCCGGTGGAGGAAATCTTTCAGTTCAGTGGATGCTGCCAGATGGGAAAATAGAGTCTCCGATACCGGGCAACCGCCTGGAGAGTTATGTTGAGACCATTCCTCAGGAATCCCCCTCCTCGCCTAAAATAGACCTTTATGGAAAACATGATATTACAATCAGCGGTAAATCTTTCAGCGGAGGATCAGCACCGTTGATTAAACTCAGCAATTGCTATAATATTCGCATCGTCGATAACAGACTTTCAAACTCAAGTGATGTGGGGATATACTTATATAACTGTAAAAACATCACCATAGAAAATAACTATTTTACTAAAGTAAGTACAGGTGTTTATGCAGACCATACCGAAGGCGGAATAGTGGTTAATAACAATCAGTTTTTAAATATGCAAGGTCCTTTCCCGAGAGGTCAGTTTGTACAATTTAACAATGTTAAAGGTGCTGGCAGTTCCATCAGCAACAATAGAGGGGAGAATATTATCGGACAAAGTTATGCAGAAGATGCAATCAGCTTGTACCAAAGCGAAGGAACATCTTCCAGTCCTATTTCGATCAAAGGAAACTTGATCCGGGGTGGCGGACCAAGTGCTAGCGGTGGTGGCATCATGCTTGGTGACAACGGTGGTTCTTATTTATACGCTTCGGATAACATCCTGGTAGATCCCGGCCAGTTTGGCATGGCTATAGCCGGGGGGCATCACATCACAATTGTAAATAATTCCATTTACGGTAAGCAGCAGCCCTTTACCAACGTTGGTTTATATGTTAACGATATTGGTGGATGGAAAACATCTGATTGTAAAGTCACTAACAACAAGGTGAGGTATTACAATAAGGCTAATTACATGAATCCTGCCTGGCTTTCGCCGAACAGCGCTAAGCCAGAAGGATGGGATGCGAATCTCTGGGGTGCTTCAATTGATGCCTCTATCCTACCCGAGGTACTGATCACAAAAAAATAAGCTATTAATAAGCCTTTCAGTTCTCACTGAAAGGCTTATTTTTTCTCGATGGCTTGGCGATGAAATTAACCAGCCACCTCAATTAATCCTAGATAAACACTAGTACCCTCGTGTTTTCCATCTGCAGTCGCGAAGCAGATATAACAGTGTAAGCTTTTGCCAATAAAATGACTGACATCTAATATCACATTCAAATCTGAACGCTTACATGTTTCTGTAAAGAAGACGTTATCGGGTTCAATTGGCTCATAAACCAAGACTGTCGCCAGATCTGAATACTGGCAATTTATGGATTGCGGCATATTGAACCAGCTAATATTTAAGAACCCATTTTCAGTAACCAACACGGGAGATTCAGGTCCCTCTACATCTCCAATGCTGTAAACTAATTTGGGATAATTTAGCTCTAGCCTTCCATTCACTGTTATAAACGCATGATCAAAATTGTAGGAATAGGCTGCATTTGCCGCAGTATTGTGCTTAACCATTTTCTTAAATCCTACAGTTACCAAGCTCTTTATGTCACTTAAAAAAGAATTTAGTTTGCCAAAGCGAACCCTTGAAATTATCTGACTTTCAGTCTTCTTTTTCCGTCTTTTGAGTTTTTTGGAGATTCCTGTAATCACATTCTGACCTTTGTGGATCTTCCCAATTACAGATCCTGTCTTATTTATCATAGGACCCAATATTCCTGATTTTATGATTCCCATAACTATTGGATTGTTAAATTTAAACTTCCCAGATAAGTACTGTCAGACACCTGTTTTCGATCAGCAGCCACGAAAGCGATATAGGTTTCTGCACGTAGCCCTTTTAAACTTGGTGGAAGAGTCAGTTGATCTGCACCGGTATTTCTTGCATTTCCACCAATTGTAACTAAAGACCTTTCTTTTTCAGGAAAATAGGCAATCATCATGACCAAATCGGTTGATTCTGGCCATTGCATTGTTGGGGTTGCCGCCCAGGTGAATGAAATGACTTCCTCGGTCACAGAAGCCTGTAAGTCCGCGCCCGGGTTAAGTAGCCCTCTGCTAAGCACCAGTTTTGAGAAGTCTACATTAAAATTAGGATACACACCGGTCATCATTTTCTGGCTGTTAATCCCTACAGCCATGTTGAAGGTATTTTGGGTAGTACCCTTAATCTCGATGCTAAAACCGACATTGAAAAACGCTTTCAGATGTTTTAAAAGCTTGCTGGATATTGAAGTCTTCATCCTTACGCTCAGTTGCGGAATTGTCCAATTTTCAGGGATTACTCCAATGCTTCTAGAAACATTTTGTCCATTTAATTCATAGTAAACTATTTTACCTACTCTTCCTTTAACGGGGCCATTAAGGCCATTCTTTAAAATTCCCATAATATTTTGTTTTTTAGCAAGTTAACATTAAGTGTGCCAATAACGTGGTAAGGAGTACATATAAAATCATGTAAAAATCATATTAACATCAAGTTAAAAACAGGGTTGCCGTATTATTGCTATATCCTTAAAATATCTTTGCTGTATGGTTGCAGTATCTCATTAAATACGTCAACGATACGTCAATAATATGGCAACTATACGGCAAGGATACAGCAACTCTGTTTTTGATATGGTTTTAAGGTGTTTTTTAGGTGTTTCCAGGCAAAGTAGTACCTTTGTAAAGGTGTAGCTCTGATGGGGTTTAGCTGCGACCAAATTCAAATTAACACCTGCAATATTCAAATCTTCCTATACAAGCAAGACCCAAAGTTCTTACCTTGAGATCAATGATTTCGACCCGGTATATGCGAAGTATAATTACATTGACGCTTTTCTTTCTTTCACAAATCTGCTCTGCACAAAAGCTGGAGATAAAACTGGATCGTATCCATCCGATCATTTTAAATGACAATAGTGGAGATTCCATAAGAAAGCATTTATCCTATACATTTTTCAACTATGATTCCAAAATCGAAGGAAGAAATACCTTAAAAATTTGTGCATTCTACTCAAATCGGTTGGCGGTAAATTATAAACATGCCTTAGAGAAAATTCCTCAACTAAGAACATATATAAATCCCGGCTCAAACGTATTTGAGCAAACTGCGGAAGGTTATGGAGGTAAATTTGCCATACCTATTTTTGATTCTACCGGAGTTATCATCACGGTAAATGGGATAAATGCCCAAAATGCATATGATTATGAGTTTCGAATTTTGGAGGACAATAAAAAAGTAGTTTTGGATTGGAAAAGGCCAAAGATTTTTGCTGACGTCTATGTGATGAGCAGAATTGCTGACCCAAATAAGATTGACGAGGTAACGGCATATCTCGGACAATTCAAAGAGGATTTTGGAAAAGCGCTAACGTTTCAGGTGAGACAACTGAGCAGTCCTGATAGTTGGAGTTGCTACATTTGAACAGACATTAAGTTAAGAGGATTTGATAGCTTAACATTATGTCAATAGAAAGAAAAGCGTTCCCGAAAGAGTTCAAGGTGCTGAGTGTTGAACGGAGCATTACCAGAAATGATTTGACAGTTTTAGCCAAAGAATTGGACTTTCCACGGTCGTTATTATATCGCCGGAGGAAGGAGTATTCGCAAAGTATCTCTAAAGAAAAACGGCAACTTATCTGAGAAGTTCACACCAAAACGAAATAATGTAAAGTTTATCTCGCATCATATCATAAAACGGTGGAATAATGATGCATGGCTTTCGTATTACCAGATAAGGAGGGTTTTATTAAAAGGTAGAATCAGTCTTAAGAAAGTAAGGTATCAAAAACCTATTTTTATTACATATTATTTATTCTTATTGTCCCCAATTGGTATTACTTAGTTGTCTTGCTATTAACTAAGCAAGTAAAAAACACTATGATACCTGAGCAATATTTTTCTTGATATCTATTGCATTTCTAATCTGCCGCAAATTAAATTCATATGTCGTTATCTACTCTCATAAAAACGTTATCAATAATTTTAATTCTTTCGTTTCAACCCATATTTATTATTGCGCAAAATAATTCTAGTATAGAAGGGCAAGTACTTAATGAAAAAGGCGAAGCGTTAAAATCAGCAACTGTATTCATTAATGGTTCTCAACAAATAACCATAACAAATGATGAGGGCAAATTCAAATTTGAAAAATTATCGATTGGAACATTCCCTTTAGTAGTTAGAATGTTAGGTTACATTTCGCATGTACAAAACATACAGTTGGTTGATAAAAACATGTTTATTAAAGTTATTTTGCAGGAACAAAATTATAATCTGCAAGAAGTGGTCATAGGCACCAATAATGACAGCGACAAAAATTATAAACTTTTTAAAACGAATTTCTTAGGGAAATCCAAAAATTCGGCTGACTGTAAAATACTCAATGATAGCGTAATAAGCTTACAGTTTAATAAGAAAGAAGGATTACTTAAAGCTTCAACTGATGAATTTCTAATTATAGAAAATAAAGCCTTAGGGTATCGTATTAAGTACTTACTTAGAATGTTCCAATATAGTACCCTAACAGACGTTACTCTTTACGACGGACAAGCTGTTTTCGAAGATCTTACTGGCACCGAAAAAGAAAAACTTAAATGGCAAGAAAGTCGGAAAAAAGCATATTACGGGTCTCTAATGCATTACCTTCGATCAGTCTATCAAAATACAGTGCTTAAGGAGGGCTTTTTAACCCATCCCGTATTTTCGACACAATTCTATGAGGCCGTGCAGGCGAAAGACCTTAGTATTGACCCTAGACCGGTTCAATTTGATACCCTAGTTTATATTGTTGATTCAGCATTTATATCCTTAAAATTTAAAAATGAACTCTATGTACACTACAATCCAAAGGAGGCTTCTAGAATTAAAGTAGATGCAAAACCAGAAGCTGCTGAGACTATTTTACTGAATTATGATGGCTCTTTACTCAAGCTTCATTTAGAAGAAGCCTTAATTGATGAAAAGGGAAGTATGGTTCATTATAATACCTTTTTTATAGAAGGCTTTTGGGGAAATAAGAGGATTGCTGATCAGTTACCCTTTGAATATAATCCAACTTAGCATTCGATTGGCATTAATACCTAACAGCGTAAATATTATGAAGCAATTGGCAACTTATATCATGTAGTATTTTAATCATTATATTAGAAATATGAAACTCCAAATAAAAACTACACTCTCTATCCTGTTTAGTTTGTTGACAGCAATCGGCATGGCACAGGATAAATTCACCATTACTGGAAACCTTTCTCAAGCAGGATCTAACAAAATGGTTTTCTTAAGCTACGTAAACAGCGAAGGAAAAGCTGCAAAAGATAGCACTTTGGTTACTAATGGTAAATTTAAAATCATTGGTACAACTGCTTTTGGAAATAGATCTTATCTGGAACTTATACCAGTTCCTAAAAACGATTTTAAAACGAGCGGAATTGCAGACCGCAAAGAATTTTATTTAGAAAAGGGAAACACAATAGTTGTTGGAAAGAATCGCATTTCTACCGCTGTTATTTCGGGAACAAAAGTTCAAAAGGAGTATATCGATTATCATGCTCAAATGGATCCCGTTGAAAAGAAATATGAACAAATTGCTGCACGTTACGAAAAAGCAAGCAGTGAAAAAGACTCTTTAGAACTTAAGGAAATTGCTCTTGACGGGGGGGCTGTAGTATCTAAGATGAAGTTAGTGCTTGACAATTTTATTGCTAGGCATCCCGATTCTTATTTTACTGCGGATTTGGTACTTCTTAATAAAATGATATTCGTAAAAGGGCCGGAATTTGAATCAATCTATAAAGCACTCGGCCCTAGATTACTTAATAGCTTCACAGGAAAAAAAATAACCGACCAATTCAATAAGGCAAAGCTATCTGATATTGGGAAAACAATCGATTTTAGTCTCCCAGATAAAGAAGGTAATGAATTTAAACTTTCCTCATTAAAAGGGAAATACGTATTAGTAGATATTTGGGCAAGTTGGTGTGTGCCATGTCGCGCAGAAAATCCATTTATGTTAAAAGCTTACAAGGAACTTAAGAACAAGAACTTTGAGATTGTAGGAGTTTCATTAGATGATAAGAGAGTAGCTTGGGTAGATGCTGTGGAGCAAGATAAATTACCATGGACACAGGTGAGTGATTTAAAAGGTTTTAAAACGGAAATTGCAGTTCGTTTAGCTATTCATCTTATACCTCAAAACGTATTGATAGATCCAGAGGGAAAGATAATTGCGAAAGACTTAAGAGGTGCAAATTTAAATAAAATGATTGCTAGCTATATAAAGTAAATCCATATTCTTTTAAAGAACAACTTTAAGCTCAATTTTATCACTAGGCTATATATTATCATTAAAGGGTGGAATAATGGAGAATACAAGATTTAGCGCAAGCCAGATTTGTCGCACAAACCGAAATTTTTCTTTTTGCCGTAAAGTTTAATCAAAGCCAGATTAGCTAGGACAGTCTTTTTAAAGGAGGGAATAATGATCTGGATTTACATTAAATCGATTTATGAGATTATAGGCTATCATATTGTACCTGGTAATTATTTGCCAATAAATAGTTAAAAGAAAATAGGCGATAATGTCCCTTCAAAAGATTTCAAAATGTTGTTTCAACAGATTTTAAGTTTTACTTACTCCTTTGCTAACTCCAAGAGTTTAGTTTTCAATTGCTGACCATGCAATTGAAAATCGGTGCTAACAACACGCCCTTTATTGTCTACCAAAGCGTAATGTGGAATTCCAGTAATCTTAAATTTCTGTTTTAAGTGATTGTATTGATCAGAGCCTAAACGGTAGTGTTCTCCTTTGATGCTTGGAATGACAGAATTATAGCTGTTAGTTGGCGATGAGTCGTCTGTAATGTATAGAAAAACTATGTCTTCATTTTTCAGCTCTTCTTTAATAGGGGCAATCAACCGTATGGCTTCTCGACATGGACTACACCATGTTGCCCAGAAATCTACATATATCACTTTGTTTCTATACTTACGAATGATCTCATTAAAAGCAAAATCACCTTGAGTTTTAGGCGCCTCATTATTAGCATAACCCGTTTTAAGCTTATTATCCTCAATAAGTTTGGCTAGGCCGTAATTATAACTACTAAGAATTCCATAAATTTCGGTAAACGTAAATTCTTTTTTTACATTAATTAGCTC
>NZ_JBKHKK010000022.1:0-38325 GCF_046546555.1 Pedobacter sp. JCM 36344 | reverse complement strand
GAAACAAATAATTTCATAATAATAACATATTAATTTTGTAATTATTATTTTAATTTAATTTATTTACTTTCATTATAAGAAACGACTACCATCGATCCTCATTCCAAGTTTACTTTAACGAGCAGGCTGTGGTCTGAACAACTAGGAAACAACTAGGTAACTCAGAGCACACTCGTTGGGCAAAAGCATGCCTTTTCCCAACGAATGCGCTCTTTATCCCCTGTTAGTGCGCCGTTAGTGCAGTAGCAGGGCATTTTTTTTCATCAAGAGCTGGACAACAGATATAGGGGTTTAAGCTAGTCGCCAGTGGAGAAAAATACTTAAAAGACGGTAGGAGAAAATCGGAATTTCCGATTTTCTCCTATAAGCATCTTAGATAGCCTCACGAAGCATTAATGATAATTGTAAATACCATTAATCATCGCCACCCCGCAAGTAGTCTCAAAAGCATTGCGGACACTCTCTGGAGTTCGGGTTCCCCATATGTTCCACATCAGACCCTGAGAATTACGAATAGACCATGCCTGAGTCGCATTGGCATCCAACCATGGCCCGTAATTAGTTGCGGTACCTGTGTTTTTTACAAACAGCGTTGCCCAACGTGCGAAAATACTTTTCATGCCTTGCGTGTCTGCGATACCGTTTTCATCCTTCAATATCCCGCCGGATGTATTGCACATGCTACTCCTCGCATAATCCATGGCTTTGGTACCCATTGCCAGATAATTAGTTGATGGATAATCGGCACGCAACAGATCACATGCACCAATAAAAGTTCCCTGAGTGTAAGAAAGTGCACCTTCGGTAATGGTACCGGCCGCATTAATGGCACCTTTAACTTCGCCGGTAGATGAATCGTAAAGCTTAAGAACCATCCAATCCATAATTTGCTTTGCCTTGGTTTTATAGCTTACATCACCAGTAGCCTGGTATAAAAGCATTGCGCAGATAACAGCTGGTGCATTTACACAAGTATTTTTTGTTTGATTGTTTGTAGTCCACCATAGGCCGCCACCCAAAGTCTGGGTATCCCAGGCACGGTTCCACATCATGTTGAAATTATTTTTTGCCATATCCAACATTCCACCGTCGTTGGTTATTTTAAAGGCCCTGACACACATGATCGCCCCCCAAACAATATCATCGTTATATATATTGTTAGACCAAAGGAGACCATAACCATCCCTTACACCATTATATAGATAGATAATCTTATTCTTAAGGTCAACACTTGGATTGATATTGTAAGCATCTATAAGCATCTCAATTGCCTCCTGCTGCGTCCAAAAATCCATCCTTCCGGTATGGTTGTCATCCTTCCAATAATAAGCCTTGTAAGAAGAGCCATAAGTACCGTATTGATTGTAGAAGTGATTGTTGTAAACCTGCATGGCTAGTAATGCTTCGGCTTTAGTGGGGATTGAAACAGCTGCTAATGCAGAAACATTGGACTGGCCATCAACCGCCCTGAGCGCGGTAGCATATGTCTCTGGGTTGTCTTTTTTACAACCGGCAAATAGAATACCACATCCCATCACGATAATAGCTAAAAGTTTTGTTGTACTGCTAAGGGATTGCGCACAAGAATAGGTAATCCTAGGCGTTGCATTGTTGTTCATGTTCATAATTTGAATTTTAAGGAATTTATATTTGGTTAATATACTTGTATAACGATTATTTCATCAAGCTTGTTTTGCTTGTGACTTTTAATTTCAAGTTACTATTTTAACTGCAAATTATCACTATCCAAATATCTGTACAGCTCCCATGTAGAATACCCACCTAATGCTCGGTATCAAACCTGATTTTAATTCCAATCGGAATGAAGTTCCAGTTTATTTGAAATGCAAAAGTAGCTATTGCTGTGACGTGGTTTGGAAATCTTAGAACGTTTCTAAATAGATTATTTATCGGTATTTTATGGTGATGGTTAACGAATTAATTCTTTTATTAAATACTTTTGCACAACAAAACTAAAATATAATTTCATAATGGCTAGTTTCGGAAACGCTTTTTCCTCCTCTATAGGAAAAAAATTAATAATGGGTATTACCGGCCTGTTCCTCGTCTTATTCCTCATTGTTCACTGCTCTATAAATGCATTGATTTTCTTCAATGATGGAGGTATAACATTTAACACTGGGGCACATTTTATGGCCAGCAACTGGATCATTAGGGCTGGGGAGATTGTGTTATTCATTGGCTTATTAGCACACATTTTTCAGGCTTTACGGCTAACACTTGCTAATAATAAAGCTAGACCTGTAAAGTATGCGGTAAATCAGGGTAGTGCAAACAGCAAATGGTACAGTAGGTCAATGGGCTTATTGGGTACGCTGTTGCTGATCTTTTTAATTGTTCACTTATCTAACTTCTGGGTTGTATCCCGTTTTATCGGTATACCTACAGTTGATGCGGATGGACATGAAGATTTGTTTGCAGTCATGAAACTTACTTTCCAGGATTTATGGATTGTGGTGCTTTATACACTGGCGATGATTTCTTTATGTTACCATTTATTGCATGGTTTTGCTTCTGCATTTCAGACTTTAGGTTGGAATCACAAAAAATATAATTCCATCATTAAAGGTGTGGGAATTTGGTATTCAGTTATCATTTCCATTGTTTTCGCTGCAATGCCTATTGCAATTTACGCAGGTTGGATCAGTTAATATTAGAACGTAAGAATATGTCAGATTTGAATTCAAATATACCGGAAGGCGAATTAACCGAGAAATGGACTAAGTTTCGTTCTTCTGTTGCCTTGGTCAATCCATCAAATAAGAGAAGTATAGAAGTTATTGTAGTTGGCTCAGGATTAGCGGGTGCTTCGGCAGCGGCTACTTTAGCTGAAATGGGTTATAAGGTTAAATGTTTTTGTTTCCAGGATTCACCAAGAAGGGCACACTCTATTGCTGCTCAGGGAGGTATCAATGCTGCGAAAAACTATCAGAATGATGGAGATAGTACTTACCGTCTATTTTATGATACTATAAAAGGTGGTGATTACCGTTCCCGTGAGGCCAACGTGCATCGTCTTGCAGAAGTAAGTGTGAATATCATTGACCAATGTGTTGCTCAAGGTGTTCCTTTGGCGCGTGAATATGGTGGCTTGCTGGATAACCGTTCATTTGGTGGTACACAAGTTCAGCGTACATTCTACGCAGCCGGACAAACTGGTCAGCAGTTGCTGCTTGGTGCGTATTCCGCGCTTGAGCGTCAGATTGGAATGGGTAAGGTAGAAATGTTTACCCGTCATGAGATGCTTGAGGTCGTTACGATTGACGGTAAAGCACGCGGTATTATTGCGCGTAACCTAATGACTGGTGAATTGGAGCGTCATTTCGGCCATGCTGTAGTTTTAGGAACTGGTGGTTACGGTAACGTATTCTACCTTTCAACTAATGCGATGGGAAGTAATGTTACAGCTGCCTGGAAGGCGCATAAACAAGGCGCATATTTCGCTAATCCTTGTTATACCCAGATTCACCCTACCTGTATTCCGGTATCTGGCGATCATCAAAGTAAATTGACCCTGATGTCTGAGTCTTTACGTAATGATGGACGTATCTGGGTGCCAAAAATGAAAGACGATACCCGTAAGGCATCTGAGATTCCTGAAGAAGAGAGAGATTATTATTTAGAGCGTCGTTACCCTGCATTTGGAAACCTTGTACCACGTGACGTGGCGTCTAGAGCAGCGAAAGAACGTTGTGATGCAGGTTATGGTGTGGGAGCTTCTAAGTTGGCAGTGTATCTTGATTTTAAAGCGAACACTGAGCGCTATGGTAAAATAGAGGCTTCAAAAATGGGTATTAGTAACCCTGATAAAGAAACTTGCATGCGTTTGGGAACAGACGTAGTTAAAGAGAAATACGGTAACCTGTTTGATATGTATGCGCAGATCACGGGAGAGAATCCATATGAAACCCCAATGAGAATCTATCCGGCAGTACATTATACAATGGGCGGACTTTGGGTTGATTACAACTTAATGACCACTGTGCCAGGATTGTATTGTACAGGTGAGGCTAACTTCTCAGATCATGGTGCAAACCGTTTAGGCGCCTCGGCATTGATGCAGGGATTGGCTGATGGTTACTTCGTGTTACCATATACGATCGGTAAGTACCTTTCTCAAGAGATTTCAGTAAAAGCCATCCCATTAGACCATCCCGCGTTTGTTGAGGCAGAGGCAAGAGCTAAAGGAGTTTTAGATAAGTTGATCAATATCAAAGGAACTAAATCTGTAGACCATTTCCACAAACGTTTAGGTCACATTATGTGGGAGAAATGCGGAATGGCTCGCAGTGAAAAAGGGCTGAATGAGGCGATAGCCGAGATCAGAGCCCTAAGACAAGAGTTCTGGACCGAGGTTCGTATTCCAGGTTCAACAGATGAGCTGAACTCTGAATTGGAAAAAGCAGGAAGAGTAGCAGATTTCATCGAACTTGGAGAATTAATGTGTATCGATGCTTTAGACAGAAATGAAAGCTGTGGTGGTCACTTCAGGGAAGAATATCAGACGGAAGAGGGTGAAGCATTACGTGATGATGTTGACTATGCTTACGTGGCAGCATGGGAGTTTAAAGAGGGTGTTAATTTCGAACTCCATAAGGAAGAGCTGAAGTTTGAAAACATCAAGGTGGCACAAAGAAGTTATAAATAGCAGTACTAAATCTCAATATTATGAGTACAGGAAATATGAACTTAACGCTGAAAGTTTGGCGTCAAAAGAATAACAAAGCTAAAGGCGCTTTGGTAGACTATAAATTATCTGATATTTCACCTGACATGTCCTTTTTGGAGATGTTTGATGTTCTGAACGAGCAATTAATTAACAAGAACGGTGAGCCAGTCGCTTTTGATCATGATTGTCGCGAGGGTATCTGCGGTAGCTGCTCAATGTTCATCAATGGACGTCCGCATGGGCCGAAAGATCGGGTAACTACTTGTCAGCTGCACATGCGTTCATTTAAAGATGGCGATACGATTGTTGTTGAACCATGGAGAGCTGCGGCTTTCCCGGTGATCAAAGATCTTATGGTTGACAGAACTGCATTTGACAGGGTTATTGCTTCTGGTGGTTTTATCTCCGTAAATACCGGAAATGCGCAGGATGCAAATTCATTGCCAATTCCAAAGAAACAAGCGGATTCTGCTTTCGAAGCTGCAGCTTGTATCGGATGTGGGGCATGTGTTGCTACCTGTAAGAATGCATCAGCTATGTTGTTTGTGTCAGCTAAGATCTCCCAACTTGCTCAACTTCCTCAAGGCCAACCTGAAAGGTACCGTAGGGTACAAAGCATGGTTGCTCAGATGGATGCGGAAGGGTTTGGTAATTGCACAAATACTGGCGCTTGCGAAGCCGAGTGTCCTAAAGGGATTTCTTTGGAGAACATAGCCAGAATGAACAGAGATTTTTATTCTGCAAAATTTGTATCTGAAGAAGATATTTAATAAATTTATAAAACGAGACAAGGTATTATGCACAAAACCCCGGCTAAATTAGCTGGGGTTTTGTGTTAGAAACTTTATTTTGAGAGTGTAAAAGATATCGGAATATTGTATTTAACCCTAACAGGTTTTTTGTCTAACAGACCAGGGATCCAGTGAGGGGATAATTTTATCACCCGGATGGCTTCTTCATCGGTACCTCCACCGAGTTTTCTGTCCACTTTAATATTAGTTAGCTCCCCGTCCTTTTCAACGGTAAATGATAAAAATACTTTGCCTTGAATGTTTTTATCCTGAGCTTCCTTAGGGTATACTACTGTTCTTTTCAGGTACTGATAAAACTGTGCCATTCCACCTGGAAAAGTAGGTTGCTGGTCAAGGCTTACAAAATCATAAATCTTATCTTCCTGAGTGGGAGAAGCTACAAAGTCGTAAACTTGTTGCACAGAAGAACTTGATTTCTCTCCTGTTGTGCCGCTATTGGGGGTTGAAGATGCAAGACTGAAACTGATAGGTATATTATATTTAACCCGTACCACATTACCATTTTGAATACCAGGCTGCCATTTCGGGCTTGCTTCAAGTACTCTAACTGCTTCTTCGTCAGTGCCTCCCCCAAGTTTTCTATCCACTTTAATATCCATTAAGCTTCCGTCCTTTTCTACGACAAAAGATAGAAATACTTTTCCTTCCAGCTTACTTGCTTTCGCCTCAGCAGGGTAGCGAAGATTCTGTTTCAGATAGTTGTAGAAATTATTCATTCCACCTGGAAAAGTTGGTTGAGTCTCGAGGGAAACAAAATCATAAACCCTTACATCATCAGGATCGTTCTTTGCGGTAGTGGTTTTAGGACTATAGCTTCGGATAACAATTTCACCTACGTATGTGTAACCTTCTGGTTGTTTTATGTCCTTATTCTTTTGCTGGCCCGTAACGCCATTAAGAAGGAAACTTGTTTTAATGACATATTTACCGTCTGGTATAGTTTTGAAGTCTGGATAGGAAAGAACTCTGCTCATCACTTCTGCATCAGTTCCGCCGCCCAGTGAAGGGCCTCCTACACTTACTCCTTGAAGTTCTCCATTTAGTACACCAAACTGGGTGAGGGTATATCCTTGTGTTTGATTTACAGTTGCTGCTGCTGGATACCTTATGCTTCTTTTAAGGTGATCCATTAAGCCAGACCATCCAGGAGCGGATTTCTGTCCTAAATCTTGTGTTGGTAAATTCCCATTTAAAATAACAACGCTTTTTGAATGTGGTGTCGAAACTGCTGTGAGCGTCTCCCTTCCACTTCCAGATATTGCATCTTGTATAATACTTAATGGTTCAGATAATGGAAGCTTCTCGGCAATAGCCAGAATCTTTTCATTTTTACGAATCGTTGCAGATGACATGACCAAAGCGACGGCGAATAATGGTAAAAACAGGCCATATTTCAATACAGCGGTTTTTTTAGATCTTTGTTTGTGTAGCATGTAAATTCTTTTTTTAATAAGTGACTTGTTAAAAAAACTATTAGTTAGGTTGCTTGGAGTTACTCCAAACGCACTGCTCAACAACAATAAAGCATACTGTTCTTTGTCACCCTGAAACTTGGCAGCGGCTTCGTCTGCAAGATATTCATGGATGTTTTTAATACTATGCTTATAAAAATAAATGATCGGATTAAACCAGGTAATGATCCCCAGTACCTCGAAGAAGATTACATCTAGAGAGTGTAACTGCCGGACATGAATTTCTTCATGACTATTAATCGTGGAGAATTCAGGCAAGCTTACATCAATCACTTTTTTTCCAAAGAATGAGAATGCAAAGCCCTTATCTCCTCGTTTCAAAAGAATTCTGACTGAAATTAACTGCATTACAAACCGAACTAGAAAAAACAATACTCCTGCTACATATAAAAATGCCAATGCGTTTCCCAACGTTATTCTGTTTACATTTTCTTGAACAATAGCAACAGAGATGTAGTCATTCATTTGACCAACGCTCGTATACATCGGTTGCGCTAATGGCTGCCCGATAAACCATTCAAACCTTAGGAATGGTAGTGAGGCCGAAAGCAAGCCCGCAGATACCAGATATATCCTATTGAGGGTAAAATAAGTTTCTTTGTCTAACAAGAACTTGTAGAAGCCATAAAATACAATTAAGTAGATGTTGACCTGGAGGATGTAATGTGCCCAACTCATTTCTCTTTATTTTTAAGTTTACTGATCATTTTTAAAATCTCATCAACGTCGCTTAAGTCTAGCTTTTCTTCTTTTACGAAGAAGGAAAACATGCTCTCCACTGAGTTTTCAAAATAATTGCCCAAGAGCTTATCTGTCGCGTGACGTTTATAATCTTCTTTGCTGATCGTGGGATAGTATTTATGAGCCTTTCCAAACGTTTCATGACCAATAAACCCTTTAACTTCCAATATCCTTATAATTGTCGACACTGTGTTGTAAGCGGGCTTAGGCTCAGGAAGAAAGTCCATAACGTCCTTAACAAATCCTTTTTCTATCTGCCATACAATTTGCATGATCTGTTCTTCTGCCTTTGTTAAATCCTTTAATTCCATATCAACTTTTTTTAATTGTTATCTGATCCGTCATCAGCATAATGCGCATTACCTGTTATAACTAAAACCTTAGTGTAAACTTAAAACTAATAATTTAGTTTTCAAAGTATTTCTTTATTTATTTCTATCCTACAGGTAGTTGTCCTAAAAAAAATACCTATAAACTAATAAAGCTCCCACATTATGGGAGCTTTACCAATTAAAAAAATCTTTAAATTATGGTTTCGGGGCTTCTGGAGCTTTCGGTAATTCTTTTCTAGGAATTTGTTGTGCCCGCTCTGAAGTATTGTAAACGAAGGAAGCAATAATAGTTGCAGATCTTTTGAGATCTTCTTCTACAAGTCTATCGTAAGTGTCTTGATTGCTATGGTGAGTACGGGTATTGTAATCCATAGGGTCCTGAATAAACTGGAAGCCTGGGATGCCCACCGCATCAAACGCTTGATGATCGGTACCACCTGTATTGCTAATGGTAACAGTTTTCGCTCCTATGTCGCCAAACGGTATCAACCATTCCTTGAAAATAGGCCCTGCAGCCTCATTGCCTTGAAGATAGATTCCTCTAATAGCACCAGTTCCATTGTCCAAGTTATAATAAGCGCTAATTTTTTTCTGATCAGGAGTTAAGATCATAGTCTTAGGATCACCATAATGTTTTGCTACATAGCCTCTCGATCCGAAAAGTCCTTGTTCTTCGGAACTCCATAATGCAATTCTGATTGTTCTTTTGGGTTTATAATTGATGTTTTTAAGAATTCTCATGGCTTCCATCATTACGGCAGAACCTGCAGCATTATCTGTTGCACCTGTCGCAGAATGCCACGAATCATAATGGCCGCCAATCATCACTACTTCATCCTTTAGTTTTTTGTCGCTACCGGGAATCTCAGCAATCACATTGTAGCCTTCAGGATCCTGGTTAAAGAATGAAGTTTTAATCTCAACTTCCATCTCTACAGGTTTTGCTGCACGAAGCAATCTTAAAATATGCAGATAATCTTCGGAAGAGACCTCTAGTTCTGGTGATACTGGTTTAGCATCCAATTCATAAGATGCTCCGTTACTTGTGAAGAACGTACCATAACTTCCTCTTGCATAGGTTAAAATCAAACCTACTTTTTCTTCCAACAACATGGTGGTCATCGCAGCTCTGGTCTCTCTCATTTTTAACATTTGAGCCATCATGTTATTGTTTCCAGCAGGACGTTGTGGTCTTTGAGTCTGGGCAGACGCCTGCTCCATCTTAGTAAGCACAGAATCTGTGTGCCTAACCGCATCAGGCTTATAAGTGTTTTGCAAAGGCTGTAGCGTTGTTTGATCAAACATTACGATCTTTCCAGCAAGTTTACCTTTGTATTTATCAAGGTCGGTAATGGTATCTGCTTTGATTAAAATAACCTCCGACTTAATCGGCCCATTCGTTCCAGGAGTCCAGGCTTTTGGCGAAGCGATGATTGCATGGTAATAAGGAAGTGTCGTTGCCGCATAATACTTATCAATCTGCCAGCCTTTACCAAACTTACCCCATGATTCTAAATGAACATTTTTCAACCCCCATTCAGTGAATTGTTTAACTGCCCAGTCTTGAGCTCGTTTTAATCCTGGCGAGTTTGATAGCCTCGGACCTGCAACATCCGTGATTTGGAAAACTATATCCATAACTTTAGAATTTTCGAGCCCTTCTTTACGAATCTTCTGGACAATATCTAGGTTTACTTTCTCTTGAGAGAATACAGATAAGAAAAATCCAAGCGTAAGTGTCGTTAGTGTAAGTTTTTTCATCATAATCAGTTTGTTATTTTGCTAAATCTACTATAGTATGCTAAATAATTCTGAATTCTATTATTATTTTTACACGGCTTCCTGAAACAGAAAATGACGAAGTGTGTGCTCCGCCATTTTCTAAACTAAAAACTAAACTAAATTACTTTACACTTTTTCTTGCTACGATGAAATATCCAATGATGAAAAATACCAGCGCATAGATCAAACTTGAATAAATATCTCTCGTAAAAATATCATGAGCTCCCTTTGATTTGTTCAACGTTAATACGAGTGTTGGGTGACTGTAGGGAATCAGATATGCATATTCCCAACCTTTACTGGCAACAATTATTCCCATGATCACGCCTATAAATCCAATTCCCATTGGCTTTAAGAAATCTCCCCATATTAAACTGATGATAAATTGGACTGATAATATTCCAAGGGATGATAGGAAGAGTTTCAAATACAACTTTGAGAGCATCTCTACGGGAGAGAACTCATTGAACTTAAACTGACTATTTAATAAATGTAAAAGGTGTCCAAATGCAAAAGTTAGAGCTGCAAATAGGAATAAGCTCAATAATATAAGTAGTACCGCATAAAGATACTTGGCTGCATAAATGGAGAATTTATTAAGAGGTTGTGCGAACAAAGTTTTCCAGGTGTCGTTTTTATGCTCAATATTATTGACAGAAAACGCCATAAATATCACATAAAATGGCAGGATTAGCATGCCCATAATTCCAAGTGCAGTACCACTAAATATGCCCCATAATGCATCAGGTGGATAATTCCTTGCGATTACCTTTTCAGCATTACTAAAAAAACCTATCGTGATTAACCCACAGATAACTAGCGGTAATACTATCGCCGCCCAAAAGGCAAGCGTCTTTCTAGACTTATAGAACTCGGATTGTAAAGATATGATCAGTGAGCGCATGTTAATTGTTTTTGGTGATGTCGAGAAAGAGGTGTTCCAGATCCTTACGAACAGGATAAATGCTTGAAACTTGAAATCCGCTATTTACCAAGATTGCATTTATTCTTGCACTTTCTTCAGAAGAACTAAACAACAAGCTTAATCTCTTAGATTCTGAAACGGTCAAAGCATACCCGTGTTCGGTCAATAGTGCTGATGCGCCAATAATATTTGAGGTTTCAATCTCGAGCGTCGGTTTGCTTAAGTTTTGTAGCTCATCTATTGTTCCCTGGAACAGTAGCTTTCCTTTATTTATGATGCCAACATGTGTCGCAATTCTTTCTATTTCACTGAGAAGGTGGCTTGATACAAGAATCGTTTTTCCATGATTTGTAGCCAAATCAATCATGAGGTTACGAATTTCTATAATTCCATTGGGGTCAAGCCCGTTTGTAGGCTCATCAAGCAAAAGTAACTCTGGGTCAGGCAGTAGTGCCAATGCAATCCCTAAACGCTGTTTCATTCCCAGAGAGTAGTTCGCTGCTTTTTTATTAGCTGCCTCTGTCAAGCCTACTAATTGGAGTAATTCTGCAGCTTTGGATTTATTGAGCCCTAATAAAATGCACCTGTTGATTAAGTTTTCTTTGCCAGATAAATGGCTGTATATGGCAGGTTGCTCTACAAGTGCGCCGAGGCGTTTTAAGCTTTCTATGCGATGCGTGTTAATTTCTTTTCCAAACAGAAAAACAGTGCCTGCCGGCGATTTTAATAGGTTAAGAAGAATCTTAATAGTAGTAGTCTTTCCAGCCCCATTAGGCCCCAGGAAGCCGTAAATACTTCCCTTTTTAACGTGTAGCGAAAGATTATCTACTACCTTCTGTGTGCCAAAATTGTAGTTTAATCCCCGGGTTTCTATAACCAGCTCGCTCATTTATTACTTAGAAAAAGGATTGCTGATCTTTATAAGAGTCGTTTTTGAAGGCGAAGATTTCAAAGCAACCTCATCATCATTATTATTACTGCTAATTGAAGGCGTCATTGTAAATAACATCATGACAAATATTGGTACTAACAAAAGTAGAAATGGCGATACGTTTGATAACTTTTTCATAATTGTTTTGTTTTGATGAAACAAATAGAATCATTAAAAAAATTATGCTAAAATGTTTTAGACAAAGTGCAAAATATCCTAGATAAACGCCACAAATTGAATGTTAAGAGTTTGATTATGCATTTTAGCCGATTCGTAGAAAAAAAATGCCCGTTCGTCGAAAGTCAGGCGTTAAAATACAGATCATTCGCTATTTTGGACCAGTAAATTTTCGTACCACTAACAATAAATGAATAGCAAAGCGCCTTTTACCGTTCACCTGATTTTTTGGCTAATCATTGGCGCATTATTATTTTTCGAGGTGTTCATGAGTAAGGACTCGATAACGGTGTCTTCCTTTGCCATTAAACATGGTTACGCAGCGCTAATAAATATCTCTATTTTTTACATCAATTACACGTTGCTGATCCCTTTACTTGTAAAAGATTCCAAAAGATATGGTCTTTACGTAGTTTGTATCACGCTATTGATTCTGTTCATGACCTTGATTAAGATTGGTATTGACAGCTTCTATTCAAATTTCTTCCTCGCCGCGCTAGATCAAGCAGTGAAGGGAAAGTACATTGAAGTAGCCAAACACGTGGTATTCAATATTTTTATCTCCGGATTTTTCATCGTAGCCAGCTCGCTGATTAGATTTGCGGCAGATTGGATTGGTAATGAAACCACGCAAAAAAATCTTATCCATGAGAAGAAAGAGATGGAGTTACAGTTTTTAAAATCTCAATTGAATCCTCATTTTCTTTTCAATTCCCTCAATAACATCTATTCTTTAGCTTATCAGAAATCGGATAAAACTGCCGATGCAATCTTGAAGCTTTCAGAGATCATGCGTTATATGATTTATGAAAGCAATGATAGCTGGGTGTCCCTCAGTAAGGAAATTGAATACGTACAAAGTTTTATCGAGCTACAGAAATTAAGATTCAAAGACGGTGCGGCTGTAGAGTTTACCCAGAACGGGGAGATTGATGATCAGCAGATCGTGCCATTAATTTTAATTTCGTTTGTAGAAAATGCTTTCAAGCACGGTATTGCTAACGATCCACAAAACCCCATAAGAATCAATTTAATTGCAAATCAAAAGATTCTGCATTTCAGCGTAAGTAATAAAAAAAACAGTTACAATAAAGATCAGATGGGGGGTGTGGGTTTACACAACGTAGAACGCCGGTTACAGTTACTTTACCCGGATCGGTATAAATTAAATATCGTAAATTCGGACACCCATTACACCACTGAGTTAATGCTTGATATATGACAAAGTTAAAATGTATTGCCGTAGATGACGAGCCTCTGGCGCTTGATATTATTGAAGATTATGTCTCTAAAATACCCTTTCTGGAACTTGTTAAAAGAACGGAGAACGCAATTGAAGCACTTCAACTTGTTCAGGCTGGCGGTATCGACC
The DNA here is from genome assembly GCF_046546555.1 of Pedobacter sp. JCM 36344. NCBI lineage: Bacteria > Pseudomonadati > Bacteroidota > Sphingobacteriia > Sphingobacteriales > Sphingobacteriaceae > Pedobacter > Pedobacter sp. JCM 36344. The sequence goes on along the minus strand of NZ_JBKHKK010000022.1, from coordinate 25,091 downwards.
TTGTTTTTCTAGACATCCAAATGCCTGAACTAACCGGTATTCAGTTCCTTAAAATCGCGAATAATAAGGCTAGCTATATATTAACCACTGCCTATTCTCAATATGCGTTGGAAAGTTACGATCTTAACGTTTCAGATTACCTATTGAAACCAATTGCTTTTGATCGTTTTTACAAAGCAGTTGAAAAGGTGCACAACCAGAATAAATTAGCTGAACCTGTCGCCGTGGCGCCGCCAACTCCTGTATCGGCTCCGTTTTCTGCGGGAAACAATGTGCAAGATTTCATCTTTGTAAAAACAGAGCACAAAATTCAAAAGATACAGCTGGATGATATTCTTTACATTGAAGGCCTTAAAGATTATATATCCATATTTACCAAGGCTGAACGCGTAATCACGTTACAGAACATGAAAAAGATGGAAGAGACCTTACCTAAAGGCCAATTTGTAAGGGTTCATAAGTCCTACATCATCTCTTTGGATAAAATAGAAAGTATCGAAAGAAGCAGAATCTCTATTAATGGTAAGATTATCCCAATAGGAGACACTTACAGAGACGAATTCTTTAAGCATATTGACAACAAGAACATCTAGTTCACTATTTTCTTAATCGCCAATTCAGCTTCCATTACCAAATCTTCAGGCATTTTTTCAGCAGGTTCAATTGGGGTTAAAACAGTCCACCTTAGTTGCTCCCCTACGCGAAGTGGATAGGTGCCGTACTTTACAATTTTCCAGGAGTTTTCAATGGCTACAGGCACTATCAAGGCATTTGGAACAACTTTCAACAACGTAGCAATGCCTCCTACCTGAAAAGGCTTCACATGCCCATCTTTAGACCTCGTTCCTTCCGGAAAAATCATCGTAGACCAGGTATTCTCTTTCATTCTTCTGCCCAGCTTGATAATTTCAGAGATGGCTTGTTTGCTGTCTTTTCTGTCGATGTTCGCCCCACCGCCATATTTGAGATTAAAAGAAATTGAGGGTATACCTTTTGTGAGTTCTATTTTGGAAATAAACTTCACATGATATTTTTTTAAGAACCAGATCAGGGCAGGGATATCATAAAGGCTCTGGTGGTTGGCAACAAATATAATCGGACGATCTGTGGGGAGCTCTTGTTCATTTTTAAACGTGACAGAAGAAAGTAAGAATAAGTCCGAATAGGTAAGGAAGAAATTGAGAATATCAACCGAAATCTTATGTGCTCTATAGCCAAAAAACCGGTAGCAGATCCATTGAATTGGATGGAATATAATCAGCGAGAGAAAAAAAGCTAAATAGAATAATGGACTGAATATATAGCCCAGCAATTTGTTCATGGTAATTAGTTAGACTACAAAAATAGTATTTTAGTTTTTAAGATAGCTGCTACAGTCATGCTATCTGTGATTGTTCCATCCATTACCATTTGGTAGGCTTCATCAAATGGAAGTTTTCTGAGTACCAGTTGTTCTGTTTCTTCCGGCTCGGACTCAGTCATCTTTAGTCCTCTTGCTATATAAATGATAGCAAGTTCGTCACTAACAGAATTCGATAAATGCATACGTTGTATTTCAATCCAATCTGTAGCAACTAGGCCGGTCTCTTCCAATAGTTCTCTTTTTGCTCCAACAAGAGGATCTAATCCTAATGGCCCACCCCCTTCAGGGATCTCCCAGCTATAGGCTTGCATTGGATAGCGGTATTGTCCTACTAACCAGGTATTGTTGTCTTCATCTAAAGGAAGCACGCCTATAGCTAGGTTTTTAAAGTGTACTACGCCGTATATACCATGCCCACCAGAAGGGTTTATGACCTGATGTTCATTTACGTTGATCCAGTTGTTGTCATAAACTTCTTTGCGCTCCAGCGTAGTCCATGGGTTATCTTCTTCCATGAATGCAATATACGAAATGTAAGACCTAAGGTATAGCAGGACTGGACGGCGGTGGTACTCTCGCTTTGGTAACCCTCGCAAAGCGATAGTTCAAGCTAAGCGTGACATTGCTGGAATTATTGGTATTGAAGTTCTGTACTCTAAAGTTTGCGCCTTCACTATAAGATGAATTACTAGCACGACCGAATGGATCACTGATGTTTACTCTAGCATTCAGTTTATTCTTCATAAATACTTTCCTTGCACCCATCCAGGTGGTGATAGATCCTTTATTTCTGCCCTGAGCGGAAATGTTGTTATAATAGTTAAAATTGCCTTCAAAAGCAGTCTTAAATGGCAGCTGCATAGACAAACCGATATTTCCACTCAAATTTTTCCCCGTTCTGTTTAAAGAACTGTTCAGATCAGACTTGTAGGATGTCTGACTAAACATAAAATTAGCATTTGTAGAGATCGTTTTATGAGGTCGGTAGTTTCCGGAAAGGATAATGCCGTATTGCTGGTTGGAAGACACGTTGTCAAATGTACTCTCAGAAACACCAGTCTGGTCGACCGACCTAAATCGTTCAATTACAGCAGTCCGACTTGAATACGTCAGTTTAGGATTAAAATTCCATTTCATCCCCCAGGCATTTAGCCCAATGTCCATCTGATGGGTGAGCTCCGGATCAAGATTCGGATTGCCAAAATTAATGTTCAATGGATCCAAATTGTTAATTTGTGGATTGAGGTTATTTTCTCGCGGACGGTTTACCCGCACGCTGTAGGATGAAGTAACATTAAATTTTTTGAAGTTTCTACTAATACTGGCACTCGGAAACACGCTGATATAGGGACTTATATCATAGTTCTCCCCGCTTGACAAGTCGAAATGAACAGCAGTAACTTCAGCCCGTATACCTGCTTTGGCTCCCCAGTTTTTGATTCTCAGGTTGTAGGAGGCATAGCTTGCAAAAATGTCTTCCTTGTATAGAAACTGTGTGCTCTGCTTTTCATTTAACACAAATTGCTGTGTATTGAAATCGAAGTACTGGTTTCTTTGGTCTTTATTGTTATTGCGGTAAGTGTATTGTATTCCCAATTCAATATTATCTCTTCTCTTAACAACTGGTTTATCGAAATCGGCTTTAAATGTAAAGCCGTTGTTCCCAATGTTATCTATATTGTTTTGCAATTGCTGCGCCCGGTTTGCAGGAGTAAAGGTACGGTTGATAATACGGTTGGTCAGGTCATTGTTATCATTATAGGTAACACCTAAGGTCAGCTTACCACCTATTGTATCGATGTTTAGCTCATAGTCTGCATCAACAACGAGTGTGGCCCGTTTAATCTTTCCGGTATTGACTGTGGTTCTAAGAGATTGTTCAATAAGGCCCTCATCTAAAGAGTAATTGTAGCCTCCTCCAAGACTGTTGCTACTATTGTTATTGTAGTTAGTGGATAACCTGAAGTTTTGCTTTTTCGTAATATTCCAATCGAAATTGGCTCGGTAATTACCTCCACCACCCGAATCCCGGAAATCATTAAGGTTATTTTGATAAAACGTAGTGTCAGCTAAAAGGTTCGCCCGGTAACTGGTATTAGTGGTTTTGCGAAGGTTATATTGGTAGGCAGCACCGCCATTTATAGAATAGTTTTTAGACTTATAAGACGCATTCGCATTCGCATTGGTCTTGCCGGTTAACCCAGCAGATCCTCCAGCATTTCCACCAAGTCCAATCTTGAAGTTCTTCTTTAACACAATATTAATAATACCTTCCCCGTCTCCAGAATACCTTGCCGGAGGATTGGTCATCACCTCAATCTTTTCAATGGCGTCAGACGGCAAAACGCTCAGGAGGTCGGCGATATTTGAAGTCATATAATCGGAAGGTTTCCCATCAATAAATATCCGGGTATTCCTTTTACCGGAGATGCTTGCATTTCCATCTAAGTCGACTTCCACCATTGGCACATTTCTAAGAATGTCGCTGGCAGTACTTCCTTCTGCCAATATGGATTGTCCCACATTATAGGTCATCATATCTGCTGCATATTGGATCAGTGGCTTCTCCGCAGCAATAGTTACTTCTTGTAAACTGGTTTGGTCAGCAACTAACTTCAGGGTTCCAACTCTTTTCTCAGGATCTTTATCACTTAGCAAAATATCATCTACAATCAATTGCACAAATCCAATATAGCTCACTTTTATCCTGTAGGCCCCGTATTTTAGGGAGCCTATTTTAAATACCCCATTTTCATCCGTAGGAGCGGTCACAATAGGTTGCTCTGATCCTGATGCATAAACTGCAACTACCGCCGAAGGTATGGGTAAGGCGCCAACCTGTTCAACAACTTTACCCGAAATCACGCCTTTGTCGGCCGCAAATAGCTGCGTACACATTAGTAAAACGGAAAAGCTGATAAACATTGCTTTCATATTCTTTCTGAATTAGAAGGACTCCTCATCTGAGCGGCTCTCCTGTTGTGTTGGTTTCTTCTTAGCATTATTAAACACCGTTTTTCCGAAGCGGTAAGAATAGGTTAAGTTAGCCATTGTACCCTGCATTCTGCGGCTAAAGTCGATGTCGGTAGTTCCTGTGTTAGTAGTCATCGTCCATCTCCTGCTATTGAACACATCTCTTATGTTTAAACTTAACGAAGATTTTTTGTCTTTGAAGTCGTATTTCGCGCCGGCATCTAGTCCGAAGTTAGCATTTCTTGTACCCTGCGCCATAACCTCTGATGCTCTATAATCTGCCTTAACCTGAAGGGTAATGCTATATGGTAAAACAAAGTTGTTCGTCAAATTGCCATTCCAGCTAAAACCTGAATTTTCTATCACACCGAATGCAGGCACTCCTTCAATTTTGCTTTGGTATAAATTTACATTACCAGTAAAATTCCAAGCCTTAACTACATCAACTCTTGCAATTAGTTCTAAGCCGCTATTAATACTTTTTGTTAAGTTTTGTGGGGTAGTAATGGTGATGCCTTCTGCATTTGGATCAGATCTTACCCTCTGTATCACATCATTAGTCTGGCGTAAATAAGCGCTCGAAGTAAACGTCACTGCTTTCCAAAACTTGCTGTAACTTAATTCAAAAGCATGAACGTCTTCTGGTTGTAAATTTGGATTACCCTGACGGTAGTTCAATGGGTCTGAAACATCAAGGAAAGGGTTTGTATCCCAGCCTCTGGGTCTATTTACTCTTCTGCTATAGCTCAATTGAACCTGCTGATCTCCTTTAAGTTTCTCAGTTAAAAAGATACTTGGATAAAGTCTGGTATAGGCAACCTTGCCGGGATTATAAGCTAGCTGACCATCTTTTTGATAGATCCCCAAACGTGTATCTAATGTTGCATCCTCTCCTCTTAAACCGATCTGATAACCAAAATTCTTGATCTGGTTTTGAAAATTAAAATAGATAGCATGAACCTGGTCTTTGCTATTAAATAGGTTGCTGAGGGCAAGATTAGTAATGAAATCACCAGTAAAAACGTCAGAATTCTTCGCAATCTGATTGCTTTCAGAGAATCTGATCTGACTTCTGTACCCTGCCTCAATCTTGCCAAATTGTCCTAGTGGCAAAGTATAATCTGTTTGAATATTATAGTTTTTATTATATCCATAATTATCATTATCCTGAATATTCAGGAATGAATTAACTGGCGCACCATTTATGTTGTAGATATCGGTATTGTAGATTTGTGTGTTGTCATTAACGCCCTCAGAAAAGCTTAGATTAAAAGTCAGTTCCTCTTTGGGTTTAGCAAACTTTAATCCGTAATCGAGATTTAAGTCGTAACTACCTCCGGTTCCAGTGTTTGTGTTATTCCTGTTGCTCAGTTGTAGAGGGCTTCTATCCGCGTATAACCTGTTGATAGTTAACAATTCTGTCCTGTCATTATCCCTCACATTAAAACCGCCTGAAAAGCTTAGTACGCTTTTATCAGTTACGTAATAATCAACACCCGCTTTGAAGTTATGTCCTTTATCCAATGATCTTGAATCCGTAATCTGATCCGCAAACCCGTTCGGAATTCCCTGTGCTGACCCATCCAAATAGGTAATGTTGTTATAACCGCCACCGAAACGGTTGCCATATCTGTAGCTATAGTTTCCAAATAAATTTACTTTACTGTTCTGGAAACTAAGGTTAGTATTCGTATTGTAATTTTCCCTATTACCAGCAGTTAATGCCACTGAACCATTCAAGCCTAATTTTTTGTTTTTCTTTAATACGATATTGATGATCCCAGATTGGCCTTCAGCATCATACTTAGCAGATGGGTTAGTGATCAATTCTACACTTTCGATCGAACTTGCCGGAATAGATTGAAGAATTTGAGCGACATTTCCGCCAGCAATTAGTGAAGGTTTTCCATCAATTAATACACGAACGCCACTAGAACCTCTAAGGCTAACATTACCGTCAATGTCTGTCTGTATAGAAGGCACATTTTGAAGTAGATCAGAGGCGGAACCACCTTCGCTTACTAAACTTTGGTCTACGGAAAATATCTTTTTATCTATTCCCAATTGGATGGTAGATTTTGGTGCGGTGATCGTTACTTCACTAAGCGCCGTTCCTTTAGATGGTTTCATGTTAATGGTGCCGAGCTTAATCTCTTTCAGGGCATCTGAAATGGAGATGGAATCTCTAACCATTGTTTGATAACCGAGATAGCTCACTTTAAAACTAAAAACACCTTTAGGTAAACCGGTTATTATCAGATTTCCATCAACATCAGTTTGTGCGCCTTTTACTACAGCTTTAGTTTTTCTATTGATTACAATTGCAGAAGCAAAGGGAATAGTTTGATTGTTGGAAGCATCTACAACTTTTGCGGTGATTTTACCTTCACTAGTAGTAGTTTGGGCGTTTAGGGTAACGACATTGGTAAAAATAGCAAGTGTTAATAGCAAAACATTGCGTGTGTAATTCTTCATCTCGGATCTTTCTTTCTTATTTTTTATGGAGAGACAAAGAAACGGCCAGTTGGTTTAATAAAATAGGGCGTAACTATTTTATTACAGGTAAATTCTTTTATTTAAAGTAAAATATTTGTGGTACTAGTCTACGGAAACCGTAAGGCCTTCTTGTTGTAAGATTTTACGATAGATCTCCATCTCTGTAAAAGAGCCTTCCAGAACCGCACATTTCCCTTTATTATGAACTTCCCAGGCAATTTTTTCAGATTGAGGTTCTGTGTAATCCAGATATTTTATCATGCAATGGATCACATGGTCAAAAGTGTTGACATCATCATTCCAAAGTATCAATCGATGAACCGTCTTTAACGAGGTCAGGATCTCTTCTAATGTAAATGTTTCTTCTTTTGTTTCTGTTGACATCCCGCAAAAATAAGGTTATTTCAAAATAATGTTGTAGTTAAAGTTTTTTTTGCCTAAAATTAGTAAACTTCAGATATGATGCAGCGTTCAAAAATTGCCGGTATTGGTTATTACGTTCCCAAAAATATATACACTAATTCTGATCTTTCCAGATTTATGGAAACCAGCGATGAATGGATTCAGGAACGTACAGGCATCAAAGAACGCCGTTTCGCTGATAGATTAGAAGAGACCACAACTACAATGGGAGTGGAGGCTGCAAAAATTGCTATAGAACGTGCTGGCATCACTGCACAGGATGTCGACTTTATTATCTTCGCTACCTTAAGCCCAGATTATTATTTTCCGGGTTGTGGCGTTTTGCTACAGCGGGAAATGAAGATGAAGGAAATAGGAGCGCTCGACATACGCAATCAATGCTCTGGATTTATCTACGCACTTTCTGTTGCAGATCAGTTCATAAAAACAGGGATGTATAAAAATATCCTGGTTGTAGGTAGTGAGAAACATTCTTTCGCTATGGATTTTGAAACCAGAAGTCGTAATGTGTCCGTAATTTTTGGTGATGGGGCAGGGGCTGTCGTGCTACAACCTACAAGTAAGGATGGTCAAGGTATTTTGAGTACGCATTTGCATAGCGATGGCGCGGATGCAGAGCTGCTTGCCATGTTCTATCCCGGATCTAATGCCAACAAATGGCTAAAAAACAAACCCCCATATCCTGACCAGGAGCTGGGCGGACTATTTCTTACGACAGAACAATTAGAAGGAGGCGCTGCGCTACCATACATGGACGGGCCCGCTGTATTTAAGAAAGCTGTCGTGAAGTTCCCAGAAGTAATCAAAGAGGCCTTGGCTGCCAATGATAAGAGTGAAAAGGACATCGATCTGCTCGTTCCACACCAAGCCAATCTAAGAATTAGCCAGTATGTGCAACAACTGCTTGGCCTGCCGGATGAAAAGGTGTTTAATAACATACAGAAGTATGGTAATACGACTGCTGCATCCATTCCGATAGCGCTTTGTGAAGCTTGGGAATCGGGAAAAATCAAAGACGGAGATCTCGTGTGCCTCGCTGCTTTTGGTTCTGGCTTTACCTGGGCTAGTGCTTTGATTCAATGGTAGTCGAACGGATAATCTAACTGCCCTTCGCCGATCTTGTCATTTGCTCGAAAGCATCCCACATGTCATCACTAATGGCTTCCATACCGTTAAACTGACCAGCGCCTTGTAACCATTCACCGCCATCAATTGTAATTACCTCACCATTAATATAACCAGAGAAATCACTCACTAAAAACGCAGCGAGATTAGCGAGTTCCTGGTGTTCACCAACTCTTTTAAGCGGTACCCTGTTTTTAAAATTAAACTTCTCCGCTAAATCGCCGGGTAATAGCCTCTCCCAGGCACCTTTAGTTGGAAACGGTCCCGGAGCAATCGCATTTGTCCTGATTCCGTACTTACCCCATTCTACAGCCAACGAGCGGGTCATCGCTAAAACGCCACCTTTTGCACACGCAGATGGAACAACGTAGGCCGAGCCGGTAAAAGCGTAAGTCGTAACTATATTCAACACACTTGCAGGTTGTTTCTCCTTGATCCAATGCTTTCCAAAAGCCAGGGTACAATTCACAGATCCTTTCAAAACGATATCAATAACTGTGGAGAACGCATTGGCGGATAAACGCTCCGTTGGTGATATAAAGTTACCTGCTGCATTGTTTAATAACGCATCAACCTTTCCGAACGCTTTTAAGCTTTCAGATAGCACTTCCTCAACCTGACTGTATTCCCGAACATCACAAGCCAGTGCCAGCACTTTACCTCCGGTTTCCTGCTCCATTTCTGCCGCAGTCTTTTGAAGTACTTCAAGTTTCCTGCTGGTGATCACCAAATTAGCTCCCAATTTCAAAAAGTATGTTCCCATTGCCTTCCCTAACCCTGTACCACCCCCGGTAATAACAATAGTTTTTCCTTTCAGCGCATCATCACGCAACATTGGCTCGTTATACATAGCTATTTTCTTTGAAGGTTATCAATAATAGTTTTTAAAATACTTCTGGTGGCTGGCGCCCACCATTGCTGTAGCATTGTCGCGAGCGCTTCACTTTGATCTGCACTGGTTGCAGCAATTAAACTTTTCCTAATGTTCAATTTGCTCTGCTCCCAGGTATTTTTTTCCATCGCCATGTATTTCCTGATCTTACGCTCCGCTGCAGTCAGTATGCTAGCCGGGTTAACAACCTCATCTATAAGGCCTATTTTTAAAGCCTCTTCCGGACTAAATAACTTACCTTCTAACAGGCTTCGCGCTGCATTTGCTTGACCAATCCAAAAAGAATAGAGCACAAATATGCTTTCAGGAACCATGATGCCAACCGGAACTTCATTAAGGCCAATGATATACTTTCCTTCAGCCATGATCCGATAGTCACAAGCTAATGCGATCACGCATCCACCAGCCGGACTGTGGCCATTGATGGCAGCAACCAACGGTTTTTTAAAGGAAGTAATCGTAGCCGTAAAATTTAGAAACTTATGCCAGAAGGATGCTGCCTCTTCTTCAGAATAACTGTAAAGTTCTATTAAGTCAAGACCAGCGGAAAAGAAGTGTTCCTTACCTGTAATAATTGCGCCGTTGATATTTAAATCATCGGCAATATTTTTCAGAATGTCATCCAGCTCTGTGATCATCTCTCCATTCATAGCATTGGATTTGCCACGGTCCAGGGTAATAATTGCTAAACGATCTTTTATTGTGACTTTTATGGTGTTCATAAACTACTTAAAATTATTTAACGGTGTATGTATAGACTGCTCTGGAAAGGTTCCCAAACATATCAATACCCTCAATAACAATACGGTGTATACCAGGTTCATCTGAACAATAGTAGCTGAACTGAGCTTTACCGTTTTCATTTGTAGCAATTAACGGATTCCAATAGATCGTTGTTCTGAAGTCTGGGGCACTATCGGTAGATTCCGGGCTGTATTTTGGTGTGTAAAATTCTCTGCTTACATAGTAACCTTTCGGCACAAAAGTAGTAATGCCTTCAACATATTTAGATGCACCATAATTATTGTTCCCTCCTCGCTTCGTAGTAACTATTAAAACTCCACCGCCTCCTCTACTTCCATATATTGAAGTATAAATGATGCTCTTTAAAATCTCAACAGTTTCCACGTCTGCAGGGACAATGTTATCTAAAAAGCTGGGCTCCATAAACATGCCATCAACTATAACCTGCATCGGGGCTCCATTATTTCTCATAAGCGATGGTATACCGTTTCTAAACATCAATCCTGCTACCCTGCCTTGTAGGCATTGTGATAAGGTCACGCAAGTCTGTAGCTGATCTGCATTGATAACTGCATCAGCACCCCCGCTGCCATTGAGGTTGGATGAGTTTTGAACTTTGGCTTTCTTTTCCTGAATTTTGACTTCCTTCAGTGTAATGCTTCTCTCTAATTGACCGCGTCTGGTAAGTTCATCGAAATAGTTTTTGCTTTGCTGCAAGTAGCCTGAAAGCGCATCGTTTACGTTCACAATCACATCTCCGGTATTTTTATTTTTGGTAACAATTTCCCCACTTACAACATTCATCATAAAATCAACATTGCGCTTTCCCTTTAGTGTTCTCGCCTGAACGATAAACTTTGTACTGTCCCTAAAGCTCAAGCCGTCAAAATTGAATTTACCGTTATCATCTGTCAGCGTGTCTATTGAAAGAAAGCCGCCGCTTGTAGAAAATAGGGAAACCTTAGTTTTAGGGATCATCTTGCCTCCGGTGGTTGCTATCGCGCCCGATACTACCAGACTCTTCTCTGGCTGGTAACGAATATTCGGTGATAAATTGTTAATTACGTTATTCCAAATAATTCTTCTCCAGCCCTGCGTGAGCATCAGGTTGTCAACATCACCGCGGGTTTCCGCATTGTTATTGTTTAAATAATAGTTGGGTTTCTCCACATAGCCAATAAGGTCAGCAGTCAATAACAAAGTTGTGAAAATGTTGCTTTCATTAAGTTCATCTGGGGTTACAGACTTAGTATTGGAAACAGCAACAGAAAAACTTCCCTGAACAAGCTTAGTCTGAAATTGAGCGCTAAGGTCAACGATAACTTTTTCTCTCGGGCTGTAGCTTTCTTTTTCTGTTTTTATCGTTGTAGTAATCTTGTCTGCATCGTTGTTTACAAAAACAAGCCGTTCACAAACAGGCTTGTTCTCCCCGTCAAACAATGTCAGTTGGATGATGCCTGAGGGCAAATCCTCCTTCTTAATTACGGTGGAAATCACTGGTTTCGAAGAGGAGGATCGGGTCGAAAAATATACATTACCATTGTGCTGGGTAACGAGCTTCAGCTCTCCCTTATTCAACAATCCCTGAGAGATCATTATTTTTAGTTGTATATTCTCCGCAGTGTTCACTGCCGAGACAACATAGCCTTGAGGTAATGCTTTTGGTAGCTCGAATGATTTCTCGGAACCATCCTTAAATTTGATCTTTGCCGAATACACTTTTCCAGGTTGTGGATTAATTACAAAATGGCCCATCCCCAGATGTGTACTTTCCAGCGTATTTACTTCTTGTCCTTCATTGTCTATAATTGTGCCCGTAACATCCTCACCAAGTCCACTTGAGTTCATTGCTTTGAAACCCGCCTTACTTGGCAATTCCTGGACAAGGTTTCCGCCTTCGGGAAAGAACTGTACGTCCACCTCATTGGCGGTAGATTTTATTAGAATATCCTTAGTCACCTTTTTGCCATCTGGTAGCGTTAGCGTAGCTGTAATCCTTCCAGATTTATAAATAGCAGGTTGCGCATTCAAAAAGGAAAGATCTACTTCACCCGCTGCGTTTGTAGTCGCTTTACCTTTCAATATACTTCTAAAACTTAGCTGAACATCATAAGTCAGATCAGCCGATGCATATGGCTTGCCGTCCTTGTCACTAAATTTAATTAATGCGTTCACTTGTTGAGCCGTATTCTTTTTTTCAAATGTATAGCTTGCATTGGTAAAGACTTTGTTGGACCAGGAATTTCCTACTTTAATGGTTTTATCAAAAAAGAAATCTGTACCCGCATTTCTCATCCATTGTGTATAAGCCCTAATTCTATAATTGCCTTCTACAAACGATTCCGATAGTTTGAAATCGCCAACACCAATCCCGGAGACTAAGGGTAATTTCAAAAGCTGTTTTACAGAGTCTTTTTCGTTGAGGAGTTCAACATACAGCGCTCCACTGATCTGAGAAGGTCTTGATGTCTGTACGTTAATTACATAGGCCTTAAACCAAATGTCATCACCTACAGCATAATATGGCTTATCAAAATGAAGATAAACTTTCTCCTGTTGATATTCTTTATTATAGATTTCCATCTTCTTGAGGATTACACTGAAGGGGTCGTCTTCGAAGCGGAAGGCAAACACCGCTACGAGACTCAGGGTCAGGAGCGCAAGGAGGGGCAATCTATACTTCATGCGAGTGCTTTTCTAAAAATTATTCTTCCACATCATGCTCTCTACAGGTTTCGTCGTCTTATTGCTGTATTTCGCATTTTCTTTGTTATTGTACATGGTTTGAATATCTCCCTCTACCATGAAATAAATTAATTGTCCAATAGGCATCCCGGCATAAATCTTCACGGGCTGTGTGCAGGAAATTTCTAAAGTCCATGTATTGCAAAAGCCAACATCTCCTTTTCCAGCGGTTGCATGGATGTCAATACCTAACCTCCCGGTACTTGATTTTCCTTCCAGAAATGGGATATGGGCATGGGTTTCTGTATATTCTAACGTTACTCCAAGATATAAAGTGCCGGGGTGTATGATATATCCATCCTTCGGAATTTCAAAGTGCTCAATCTGGTTGTGTGCCTTGGCATCTAGCACCCGGTCTTTGTAGGTAGCCAAGTATTTTCCAAGGTGAACATCATAGGAGTTTGTCCCCAGACAGTCGTCTCTAAATGGCTCAATTATAATCGTTCCCTTCTCAATTTCTTCAATAATTCGTTTGTCTGACAGTATCATTTTGTAAAGGATTTGGACTAAATTATGATTAATTTAAGATACTTTTGCATAGTATTCTAAAATAGAGATGCCCATAGTTTTTAATAAAAATATTGACAACGACACTGTTCTGGCTGTTTGGAAGATTGAAGAAACTGAAGCGCAGCTGATGTCGGGTTTACAACTAAAACAGCATGAGCTCGATGTGATCGCTTCACTCAACAATGGCAAACGATTACTCCATTGGTTAAGCACCAGATTATTACTTCGAAAGATGCTCAATACTTCCGAATATATCGATTGTCAGATGGACGAGCATGGCAAGCCCTACCTTCCTAACCTGGGCTACCACATCTCCTTAAGTCATTCTTATGACTACGCTGCGGTTATCATCGGAAAAACCCGAAAAGTCGGGGTGGATATTGAATTAATTAAACACAAAGTTAAAACCATCAAACATAAGTTCCTGTCAGATATTGAACTTGCTCAAAAGCAAATAGGCGACAATGTAAATGGTTTATATGTTTGCTGGTGTGCTAAGGAGGCTATTTTTAAATGGAATGGTAGAAAAGGCCTGGAATTTAAACAGCACATTCACATCAAACAATTCATACTCAAAGATGAGGGAGAATTAAACGCTTTAGTGGAATTGCCGGAAGGAACTCAGGAGCTAAATGTAAAGTACTTCAAAACCTCAGACGGCTATATGCTCGGCTACGTAGTGGCTTAATAGAATGAATAAGAACGTAGAATATATGGATTGGGGCTTACTTGACTATCAAGCTGCCTGGGACAAACAAGATGCTATCTTTGAAAGAACTGTTGCCCTAAAAACTCAGAACAGAACTAACGGAACTTCTTTGCCCACACCTAATTATTTGATCTTTTGTGAACACCCTCATGTATACACATTAGGCAAAAGTGGTAAACCTGAAAACCTATTATTAGATGAGCAGGGATTAAGAGATCAGCATGCTACCTATTACCAGATCAACCGTGGTGGAGATATTACCTACCATGGGCCCGGACAAGTTGTTGGTTATCCAATTCTTGATCTGGATAACTTCTTTACTGATATACATCTTTACCTCAGGACGCTTGAAGAAGCGGTGATTCTTACTCTGAAAGACTACAACATCCAAGCTGGGCGCTATACCGGCTATACAGGTGTATGGCTTGATGCCGACAATGAAAAGGCTCGTAAGATCTGTGCGCTAGGAGTAAGGTGCAGCCGATGGGTAACCATGCATGGTTTTGCATTTAATGTGAACACTGATCTTGATTATTTTAAAAACATAGTGCCATGTGGTATAGATGATAAGGATGTAACCTCAATGAGGCGCGAACTTGGGTATGAGCTCAATATGGAAGAAGTCAGACATAAGTTGAAAAAGCACATTGCTGCGTTGTTTCAGATGCAGATAAGCCAATGAAACTAGACTATCTCGCCCTTGGCGATTCCTATACCATAGGGGAGTCCGTACAAGCTTCCGAAAGCTTCCCTTTACAACTTGCTGCCCAACTTGGAACAAATGGCCTGATTATAAATCCGCCAACTATCATTGCAAGGACGGGCTGGACGACGTCTGAACTTCAGGAGGGAATTAGATTGTCAGGAGTTATCCAGAAATTTGATTTTGTTACGTTGCTAATCGGGGTAAACAATCAATTCCGTAAAGATTCCAAAGATGTTTACAGAAAGGAGTTTAGAGAGCTGTTGAAAACTGCTATTGATTATGCCAAAGGAAATAAGGCTCGAGTATTTGTAGTTTCTATTCCTGATTGGGGGGTTACTCCATTTGGTAAGAGAAGCGGTAGGATTCAACAAGAGATTTCTACCGAAATTGATGATTTCAACCGCATTTGTAAAGAGGAAACATTGGCCATGGGAATCGACTATACTGACATCACCCCGGCATCCAGAACTGCAGCATCGGATCTAAGTCTTATAGCGACAGATGGATTGCACCCTTCTGGAAAAATGTATAAAGATTGGGCTATCAATATTGCTCCGGCCATCATAAAGGCATTTAAGCCGTAAAGGGAGTAACAGATATTTGGCAATTAAGGCGCAGCAAAAAATTTAACACTCTGGTAAACTAATCGGAATATTGGTGGCTAGTCCTCCGTCAGAAGTTTCCTTATATTTCGAGTTCATGTCAAGCGCAGTTTCCCACATGGTATTTACCACGGCATCCAGACTTACCTTGGCCTTATCTGGGTTGCTCTGCAATGCAAGCTGACTAGCCGTAATTGCTTTAATTGCACCCATTGTATTTCGCTCTATACATGGAATTTGTACTAAGCCGCCGATTGGGTCACAGGTCAATCCCAGATGGTGTTCCATAGCAATTTCTGCTGCCATTAATACTTGTCGTTGAGAACCACCCAGACATTCGGTTAATGCTGCCGCCGCCATCGCTGAGGATACTCCGATCTCTGCCTGACAACCACCCATCGCTGCGGATATCGTCGCACCTTTCTTGAAAATACTGCCCACTTCAGAGGCACATGAGATAAACTGTATAATTTTTTCTTCAGAATAGCCATCGCAAAAAGTGATGAAATACTGCAGTACTGCAGGGATAACGCCGGCAGCACCATTTGTAGGCGCAGTAACTACCCTTCCAAATGAAGCGTTTTCTTCATTGACAGCCAAAGCAAAACAGCTCACCCAATCTAGAATATAATTGAATCCATTGCCACCTTTCCTGATCGCAACTACCCAGCTCTCGTAATCAGTATAGGTATTTGCAGCAACTAACCTCCTATTTAAAGCGGCAGCTCGTCTTGCAACATTCAATCCTCCCGGCAGGAATCCGCCAGTGTGACAACCTCGGTAAATACATTCCTGCATCACCTTAAAATGCTGTAGAATGCCTGTCTTGGTATCTGATTCTTTCCTCCAGGCCGATTCGTTCTCCATAACAACTTCAGAAACCTTTAAGCCGGTGCTTAGGCACCAATGTAACAGATCGCTTGCCTTTTCGATAGGGAAGGGAAGGTCAACTGCTTCCTTCTCCCTTCCTGTCTCGCCTTCCTTAACCACAAAACCACCACCAATAGAGTAGTAAGTTTCTGAAAAGGCTTTACCAGTGTTTAAGAAAGCTTGAAAGGTAACCGCATTGGGATGAAAGGGTAAACTTTCGAAAAATAAAAATGACAGGTCATTCTCGTAATTGAAAGGAAGAAATTGTGTTCCGGCCAAATGGAGAAGTTGTTCGCTTTTAATTGCTGCAATGGTACTGTCTATAGCGTTGACATCGAAAGTTACTGGATCAGCAGCTGTTAACCCAAGTAGTATGGCTACATCCGTCCCGTGTCCCTTGCCTGTTTTAGCAAGCGAACCATACAGCAAAATTTTTACCTGTTCAACAGATTCCAATATGCCATTTGCAGTAAGCGAAGTCGTGAATCGCTGTGCAGCTTTCCATGGGCCAAGGGTATGAGAGCTTGAAGGCCCAATGCCTATCTTGAAAATATCGAATACTGAGATCTGTTCCCGTTGCATAGTTACAAAGCTAATTAAACAATGGTTAACTGCCGCCATCACCATTAAATTCTAAAACACAAAAAACCCGCTGCTGGAGCGGGTTTTTTTAAGCTATAAAGCAAATGATATTACATCATTCCGCCCATACCGCCACCACCCATTGGAGGCATACCACCACCGGCAGGAGCATCTTCAGGATCATCAGCCAATACGCATTCTGTTGTTAATAACATTGCTGCAATTGAAGCTGCATTTTCCAAAGCTACACGACCAACTTTTGTAGGGTCAATAACTCCGGCAGCGATTAAATTCTCATATACATCAGTACGTGCATTGTAACCGAAGTCACCTGTACCTTCTTTAACTTTTTGAACAACGATGGAACCTTCGACTCCAGCATTTTGGCAAATCTGACGCAAAGGCTCCTCTACTGCACGTTTAACGATCGCAATACCAGTAGTTTCATCATCATTTAAACCTTTCATACCTTCCAATGCTTCAATAGCACGGATGAAAGCTACACCACCACCAGCAACAATGCCTTCTTCAACAGCCGCACGGGTTGCGTGTAAAGCATCATCAACACGGTCTTTTTTCTCTTTCATTTCTACTTCAGAAGCAGCACCAACGTAAAGAACAGCAACACCGCCAGCTAATTTAGCCAAACGCTCTTGTAATTTTTCTTTATCGTAATCAGATGTAGTAGTCTCTATTTGAGCTTTGATCTGGTTAACACGAGCTTTGATGTCATCAGAAACACCAGCACCATTGATGATCGTTGTATTGTCTTTATCAACAAGAACTTTCTCAGCAGTTCCTAAATAAGATAGGTCAGCATTTTCTAATTTAAACCCTCTTTCTTCAGAGATTACAGTTCCGCCAGTTAAGACTGCGATGTCTTCCAACATTGCTTTTCTTCTGTCACCAAATCCTGGAGCTTTAACAGCAACAACTTTCAGAGATCCACGGATTTTATTTACTACCAAAGTAGCAAGCGCTTCACCATCTAAATCTTCAGCAATGATCAATAGTGGTTTACCAGTTTGAACTTGTTTCTCCAATACAGGCAACAATTCTTTCATGTTGCTGATCTTTTTGTCATAAATCAAAATGTAAGGGTTTTCTAATTCCGCCTCCATTTTATCAGCATTGGTCACAAAGTATGGAGACAAATAACCACGGTCAAATTGCATACCTTCAACTGTTCTTACTTCAGTTTCAGTTCCTTTTGCTTCTTCAACAGTAATTACACCATCTTTACCTACTTTACTCATAGCCTCAGCGATTAAGGCGCCAATAACTTCGTCGTTGTTAGCTGAAATAGATGCTACTTGTTTGATCTTTTTGTTGTCTTCGCCAACAGTTTGTGATTGAGCTTTAAGGTTTTCAACGATAGCTGCAACAGCTTTGTCGATACCACGCTTCAAATCCATTGGGTTTGCACCAGCGGCTACGTTTTTGATACCAGCAGTTACAATTGCCTGAGCCAATACAGTTGCAGTTGTTGTTCCATCACCTGCGATATCAGCAGTTTTGGAAGCAACTTCTTTAACCATTTGAGCACCCATGTTCTCAATTGGATCTTTTAATTCTATTTCTTTAGCTACCGTAACACCATCTTTAGTGATTACAGGTGAGCCGAATTTTTTATCAATAATTACGTTACGACCTTTTGGGCCTAAGGTTACTTTAACTGCATTAGCCAAAATATCAACACCTCTTTTCAGGGCGTCACGGGCTTCTACGTTATATTTTACTTGTTTTGCCATTTTATTTTTCGTTGATTCTTGTTTAAATAAAAAAGGAGACCGGGGTTAACCCGCCCACTTTAGAAATTATAGAAAGATTAAAGTGTTCCTAAGATGTCAGTTTCTCTCATAATTAAATACTCTTTACCTTCAATAGTGATTTCAGTACCACCATATTTACTGTAAAGAACTAAATCTCCAACCTGTACTGTCGGTACGATCAAAGCTCCTGTGTGGTCAGCTGATCTGCCTGGTCCAACAGCAACTACTGTTCCTTGTTGAGGTTTTTCTTTAGCGGTATCAGGAATATAAAGACCAGATGCTGTTCTTTCTTCTGCAGCAGAAGTTTCAACAACCACTCTGTCTGCATTAGGTTTAAAGTTTAAAGCCATAACTTGTTATTGTTTTTGTTTAAGTTTTTGTATAAAAGTAATTTAATTACGCCAAATATTAACTATCAGTTTTTATGCCAAGGCATATTTGCTTGACAAATTTACACGGCATTGTCAGCTAATAGTTTAGGGGGCGTTCCAAGTGTGCCAGAGTGGCAGAATGGAAAAAGCCCGATAAGTTTGACCTTATCGGGCTTTTAGTTATTCGGATAACCAAATTATTTTTTTGTAGTATCTGTTGTAGAAGGAGTTGCAGTAGCTGGAGCCGGAGCAGTTTGCTGGCCTCCTAAAATAGAAGGGGCAGGAGCTTTATCCAATTGTTCCTGAATTCTAGAACCTGTTCCTGTATTTGAGCCGCCAGATTTAGCCATTGTAGTGATTGATAAGGTAACCACAACAATTAAAGCAAGTAGAACCCAAGTTCCTTTCTCTAAAACGTCACCAGTACGTTGTACGCCAAACATATTGCTGCCAGTGCCGCCAGTAGCTAAGCCGCCACCTTTTGGATTTTGTATCAAAACAAACAATCCAAGTGCAACGCAAATAATGATTAGTAAAATAATTAAAAACAGCATAGTATGTTATTGTATTAAATTTTCTTTTGAATCGATTGAATAAGGTCGGCAAAGTAACGGCTTTTTTCTGGAAACTTCAAACTTAATTTTTCGTAAGTCTGTATCGCTTTATCGTAAAGCATTTGTTCAATATAGATCTTCGCTAAAGTTTCCGTAACCATATCGTTGTGGTCTTCAGCGCTCTTTCTTGCCTTGTTGTCATTGTTGATTTGTTCTGCCCTCGGTGTGCGGATTTGGGGGTCATTCTTAATGAAGTTCTCAATGATTTCATTCCCCCCAGGTTTAACTTTATAATTGACTGGTCCGCTCAACAGATCTTCTGCATTGAATGGTGTTTGAAGATGGAAAATGTGCTCTACATACTGCTGTTGTAATTCACTAGGCTTAACAAAAGATGATGTCTGCTGACTAACTTCTGACAATTCCTTATTCTGTTTAGGAGAGGCATAAGGCTGAAAAATTTGCTGATGCTCCTTTCTGGTTTTAGCCAGCCACCATAAAAAAGTATAGGGTAGTTTGTCGTCATCGTACTTACTAACAATATTATCTTCGGGAGCAGTTGCGGCCAGCAAGTCAGCTTCTGCGGATTCCTGTTCTTCAATTTCAGGAATAGACTCCACCTGGAAGTTTTCCTGAAAAGCGAAGAAGTCAGTAGCAACAATATGCGCTAAAACCAAGTCTTGTTCTAACTTGTCTTCTTCAGAAATTACTTCCCTGTAGTCATCAATATTAACCTCGCCGATCTCATCGAATGTTTCCTGTTCGTCAACTTCACTGATTTCCGCTTCGCCTAGCTCAATGGGTTGTGCTGCTTCCAGTTCTATTTCCACTGCTTCAACTTTGACCTGCAATCCGTAAATAAAAGAAGTCTTTACCAGTGCTTTCGGTTCGTGAAGCAGGGTATGCAACACCTGTCCGTTTGTATACAAAGCTGCCTTTGCCAATGTCTCCTTCTGCGCTTCGGTACCCAAGCTGGCTTTCGCAAGCAATAATCTGAGGGGCTGAAAGTATGGGTATTTTACTATCAGATTCCTCAAGGCAGGCGCGTCGTTCGGACTGATCTTGTCAGGTGCCTCCAGAAAAGTAGATATATTGAACGTATCTACCACTGTGCAAAGGCTCTGTTAAAAATATCTTCGATCAGCTGTGCTGTCACATCCTTGATTAGCGCAGGTTCCTGAGCTTGAAGGTTTCCAGCAAGCTTAAATTCCTTAAAACGCTCAAAGGCCTCTTCGAAACTTTTTTTAGGATCAAGGTTGTTCACGTATTTAACGTTTACTCTTATTGTCAATCTGTTCGCGCCAGCGAGTGCCTGCCTATTGCCATTATCCTGAAGGGCAACAGGTCTGATGTCATACCCAGTAATATTTCCAGAAAATGTTGCCTCTGGCTCATTATTAGTGAGGCTCAATTTCGTTTGATTTCTGATCCTGGTTTTGAAATCCTCCGTTAGCTGTGTGCTTAAAGTGGATACAACCAAGGGTGCGTTATTCTCGAAAACAGTAACGTTTACTGTCTTCATGCCAGGGGGTATTGACGCGCCGTCCAAACTAACCTTACAACCACTGATCATAAAGAAAAGAATAACGATATATAGATTTCTCATCACTAATTCAGGTTAAGTTCTTTGATTTTTCTGTAAAGGGTACGCTCCGAAATACCCAACTCCTGCGCAGCAAACTTACGTTTTCCCTTGTGCTTTTTTAAAGCTTTTTTAATTAAGTCAGACTCTTTATCAATCAATGACAACGATTCTTCTACCTCTTCTGCATCATGGGCATAGTTGTAATCTACCGGTGCATTCTGGGAAGGTTTCTTAATTGTTAGTTGTGCTTGCTGAGGATCATGGTTGTTGGTTTGATCTACATCCTGATAGAGTTGGTTAATATAATGGGTATTGTCCTCCATGATGTGAGCGGTATTACCGCCATTCTGAAGGATCTCCGCAACGAGCTTCTTTAGCTCCATCATATCCTTTTTCATGTCAAACAGCACTTTGTAAAGGATGTCCCGCTCCGTGTAATCTTCTTTATTATTTCCGTTAATTGTCATTGGCAGATTGCTGCCACTCTCATTGGGTATGTAATTCAGGATCGCTGCTGCAGAAACATTACGTTCTTTTTCAAGTACACAGATCTGTTCTGCGATATTTTTCAACTGACGCACATTTCCAGGCCAGCTGTAATTACTTAAAATCTGTATCGCATCCGGCTCAAGCTGGATACCAGGACTCCTGTATTTGTCACTAAAATCAGCAGAAAACTTTCTGAATAACAGGAAAATATCTTCTTTACGTTCATGTAAAGCAGGGATTCTTAAGGGAACAGTATTTAGTCTGTAGTAAAGATCTTCCCGGAATTTTCCTGATTTCACCCTGTTGTAAACATCAACATTTGTTGCCGCGATGATTCTTACATCCGTTTTCTGGACTTTCGAAGATCCAACTCTTAAATATTCCCCGCTTTCAAGAATACGAAGCAGGCGAGCTTGAGTTCCAAGTGGGAGTTCCGCTACCTCATCAAGAAAAATAGTCCCTCCATTTGCAACTTCAAAGTACCCCTTCCGGGCCTCATGAGCACCAGTGAAAGATCCTTTCTCATGACCAAATAATTCTGAATCAATAGTACCTTCAGGTATAGCTCCACAGTTCACCGCGATAAAAGCACCATGTTTTCTAGCGCTCATCTGATGTATTATGTGAGAAAAAACCTCTTTACCACTACCACTTTCACCGGTAATTAGAACCGACATGTCGGTTGGTGAAACCTGTCTGGCAATATCTATAGCCCGGTTCAACAGGGGGGATCCCCCGATTATTCCGAAGCGATTCTTTATATCTTGTATATCCAATGTATAAGTTTTTAAATTAAACCATCTCAGGCTCTTGCACCACAACACTTCCTAATAATGTTGCCGATGTGCACCTGTCAACATACACGTTAACGTATTGTCCAGCTAAAACGCCTTCAGTAGCCGGGAAAACAACCATAGCATTCTGATCATTGCGACCACAAAAATCTTTATCAGATTTTTTAGAGGTTCCTTCTACCAAAATTCTCATCGTTTTGCCAACAAACTTTTGTAAACGATATAATGATGTTTGTTGTTGTTTTAACAAGATTTCTGCAAGTCTTCGTTTTTTAACCTCCCCAGGGATGTCATCAGCAAACTTACGTGCCGCTAAAGTACCGGGCCTTTCAGAATAGCTGAACGTGAATGCAAAATCGTAACCCACATAGTCCATCATGCTTAACGTTTCCTGGTGATCTTCTTCGGTTTCTGTGCAGAAGCCGGCGATAATATCTGAGGAGATTGCACAGCCAGGAATGATGCTTCTAATGGCATCGATGCGGTTGATGTACCACTCCCGTGTATAGGTGCGGTTCATCAGATCTAATATTCTGCTGCTCCCTGATTGGACAGGAAGGTGAATGTAGTTGCAAATGTTATTGTGCTTAGCAATGGTGTATAAAACCTCATCTGTAATGTCTTTCGGGTGAGAAGTAGAGAAACGTATTCTCAGCTCATTACTAATCAGCGCTACTTTTTCCAAAAGCTGGGCGAAATTCACTTCAATATCAGCATCTTCCTGGGCGTCTTTGCCTTTCCATTTGTATGAATCAACATTCTGCCCCAATAGTGTCACCTCTTTGTAGCCTCGATCGAAAAGATCCTTGGCTTCCGCTAAAATGGAATGTGGATCACGACTACGTTCTCTTCCACGTGTAAATGGTACTACGCAGAAAGAGCACATATTGTCGCAGCCCCTCATGATCGAAATAAACGCAGTGATGCCATTTCCATTTAATCGGACAGGACTAATGTCCGCATAG
Source organism: Pedobacter sp. JCM 36344 (assembly GCF_046546555.1). Taxonomy (NCBI): domain Bacteria; kingdom Pseudomonadati; phylum Bacteroidota; class Sphingobacteriia; order Sphingobacteriales; family Sphingobacteriaceae; genus Pedobacter; species Pedobacter sp. JCM 36344. Next base: position 1,821 of record NZ_JBKHKK010000022.1, on the reverse strand, counting down.
GTTTCTTCTCTCGATAGCAGCACGTTTATTGCCTTGTGGCCACTTTCTACCTCAGTCAAAAGCTGAGGAAGTTCACGGTAGGCATCCGGACCAACCACAACATCCACTAATTTCTCTTCTTCAAGAAATTTAGATTTCAAGCGTTCCGCCATGCAACCTAAAACACCGACGATCAACTTAGGATTGCGGCGTTTCTCTGCGCCAAATTGCGATAAGCGATTGCGAACTCTTTGCTCCGCATTTTCTCTAATTGAGCAGGTATTGATAAATACTACATCAGCCTCTTTATAATCTCCAGTCGTCTCAAAGCCTTGGTCGAAGAGTATGGAAGCAACGATTTCACTGTCTGCAAAGTTCATCTGACAACCATAGCTTTCGATATAAAGCTTTCTACCATTTCTTACTTTTGGTCCGTCAACTATCAAAGCCTCTCCCTGGCGCTCTTCATCGTGTGTCTTATTGTTCAGTTGTAGATCAATCATAATTTTTGTAACATTTCTCGGGGTTACAAAAATACGGAAATTATTTTAAAAATGACAAAGTGGCAGGTGCTTTATTAAAAGTCGGTTGCCGGACCCAATATCATCTAGAGTTGACTGCAGTATAATTAGGATTTCATAGAAGGAGAGGTAGCTACGTTAGTTGTATAGAAGTTTAATTGAATTCAATTTAAAACAATTGTAAAAGCAATGCAAGTCCAATTTATTACTGTTCAGATTGGACTTGCATTGCTTTTGTATTGGACTTGCATTGGACTTGCCAAAATTACAACCCTAACTTTGTCCTATCCTAAAATGGCTACACAGGTTGTCCGATACTGAAAATGGTTTACAGTTTTTGAGGTTAGTATAAATTAAACAATTTTAACCCTATATTAGTAGAAGACACTGTATGAGAAAATTTACACTAGGCCTTGTTGTCTCCTTATTGTTCTTGATGGTTAAGACTTCTGCCTGTACTTGCATGGGAACTACTGTAGTAGGGTACTTTCAGCGGTCCAGTTTTGTGGCAAAGGTAAAATTTCTAAAAATAGTGCAGGATGCTTCAAATCCGGCTTATCATAATGCAGAGATTGAAATGATCACAATCTATAAGGGCGAGCAAATTAAAAGTATAAAAATAATGAGCGACTTGCAAAGCTCATGTGCTTTTCTACCAACTGAAAATTCGATATGGTTAATATTCGCTTCCGTCCAGCATGGTGAAGTAACCTTCGGTTACTGCTCAGGGAGTTTACAAATAGATAAAATCTTCGACCCGATCAAATACCCAAACGGCGATCAACAATTTAAGAGCTCTGTTAAACTGAAGCTGCTGACTCTTGACTTTTTAAAAAAACGCCATATATTAGATGCCAACCCTTCAAAACTTGTTTTTTTCAGCCCAGATATTTCATCAATTAGCGGTTATAAAAATGGGAATCGGATGGCAGTTTTTAGGGCTGATGTTAATACGGATTTATCAATTGGCAAAATCAAGGCATTGCAAGAGTTTAAAAATAGGAAGCTGAATCAAGTATATCTAGGACTTTTAAAAAAAGATTTGAAGACTGGCAAGAATCAGACCCTAACTAAACCTACCCAAATAATCATTTTTTGCTATTATTACGAAAGCGATAAAATTGAGCCCAGTTTTATTAGCTACAGGAGTCTATAGGAATATTATACAAGCCAAATAAAAAGTTTAAAAACTATTTCGGCGTTACTATCTAAACCCTTATTGACTTTTCGCCAAGCACGCAGCGGAAAACCTGAATTTCTCGGAACCTCTGAATGCCCAAGTACGAAAGGATCGTCCTGCTGAATTTATTTCATTATTTCC
>NZ_JBKHKK010000021.1:0-46646 GCF_046546555.1 Pedobacter sp. JCM 36344 | reverse complement strand
ATGGTATTATATTTTTGCTAATCGGTGTATTTATTCGTTATCAAATAGGTAAACGTAGGTTTAACCGTAGAAACATCGCAGGACTGCAAATATATACTAGCTATTTAAAGGGATTGATAATTGTGACTATAGAAAAACTGCTTAATTTTTTTGGGATGCTTTGTATTGTCTTAGGGTTGATTGCAATAATTATAATGCATTAGCCTCTAAAAACCTTAAAATTCTGGCTCGGCCCTTACGGGCATGATATGTCATTATTATACTTTTAATAGATTTTTATTTAGGCATCTTCATAAGATCTTGATCATGAGCATTTTTGAGAACCTTACCACAATAAGAAGAAGGCGGGTCAATTGAATTGGTTTATCCAAAAAATTAAACAAATAGTGATAAAATACTATTTTAATACTATTTTTCGAGCAACCCTGTCATATCTGTAATTCACTATTGTTCCCTTTATCAAAAGATTTATAGCTTCATCAATTATTGGCAAAGGCACAACAAACCATTCTCTAGGAACTAATCTCCGCCCCTCCGCATCATAGATATCAATATTTAAACAATTCTCTGCAAAAAAACGATGAATTAGTTTCTCAAAAGCCTGAACGTTTAAATTGTAACAAGAGTAAGTTGCAATGATTTCCACATCACTGTACAAATAAGTAGCCTCTTTCGAAGCATTTTTTATTCTGTCAATTACTTTTGTGGTAGAGAAGCCAATCTTGAATAGATCATCCAAGCTAATTATTTCCGCTCTTTTAGACTTTGATTTTAAAACATAAACCCAACCACTTTGCAAATCCTCTTCCTCAACGAATCCAGTACTCCTATTTAGTTGATACTGCACATTCTCATCTGTATCAGTGATTACCTTACCGTTCTTTTGTATCACTTTGCCAAGTGAACGATAAAGCATATTGGACATAGTGGCATTCTCAAAAATGGTCACTGTACGGCCATCTAATCTTTTTCGACCACCAATTTCTTCTTCAGTTAATACTGCCGATTCAAGATATAGCAATAGACCATCCAGCAAATAAAAATGTTCTACTTGGATATTTTTGTAAACATTTTCTGCAGGCAATAATTTACGTTTACCACTCTTTAAATCCTGATGTACCTGCTTGAACATAACTTCATACTTCTCAAAATTTTTCTCTTTAATAGAAGTTCTTTGAGCCACAAAATCAGCATCCGCTCTTTTATCAATTTTAGGTGTATGTCTAAACTCAAAAATGGATAAGTCTCCCTCTGGATTTAACAATCCTAAATCATCCTCCGCTAGTATATCATCAAGGGTCCTTTTTTCCATTTCCACTTCACCAAGTAAATTAAAACGGTCAAAAGGTTTTAATATTTTCTTTTTGCTGTCATTACTTCTAAATCCTCTCAGCCTTGCGGATAAACTATATTCAGACATACTGCCTGTTGATGGTTCACTATTATTTTTTTCATAGAACGCATTAATTTCTTCAAAAGAGTCTATAAGCCTATCTTCATCAGTATTGAGGTTAGTAGATTTTTCTTTTTGGTTAAGCAGCCCAGAAGCATCATCATCAAATATATCGTCGAGTGTTTTAGCCATTTTGTTCTCGCTTTCTTTTTGCCTCTCTTAAAAATATTAAAGCTTGCGCCATTCGTTGCTCTTTTTGGTCGAAAGATTGAATATTTGGCTGTTCCCCAGTCTTCGCCACCCATTCTTTAATCTTATCCCACAATAAAATAGCTTCTTCTTGTGTCATTTCTATCTTAGACACATTTATCGTGTCTTGTATTGCCTTAAGAACTGATGTAGTAACAGATTTAGACAATATTTCAAACGCTTTTTGGAAAGGATTAATCGTGTCTATTAAATCAATATGGATATCGTCTATATCAACAAAACTTCCAGCCATTCTAATAAACTTTTTACTTCCTTGCTCTTCTATTGTACTGTTTTTAATAACAGCATCTACAACAACATATTGCCTAACCGCCTCTACATCTTCTGGACTTAAATCTGGATATATTTCCCTGATTATTTTAGGAATAATGATTGTGTTAATTACTTCTGGTTCTATATTGCCAGGCATAGCCTTAAGCATTGTATCATCTTGTAATATTCTTGCTTTTAAATCATTTAAATCACTTTCTATAATATCCTTAGCTCTTTGTGATGTTGGTAATTTAAAACCCCTAACTTTTATTGTCTTTCCATCATCCTCATTTTCCTCATCGTCAATCTCGTCATCATATTTTGGCCTGAAATTAAAGTTTGGTGCTAATACCTGCTCCATTAACAACGATGCTGTAATTGCTTTTAACATATTGTTTACAGCTAGTTTTACATCATCATCTACAGCATCTGGTTGCGCAATTAGATTTGTAAACTGTGCATGCGTTTTATTATTACTGTCTCTGGTTGCTCTACCAATTATCTGAATAATTTCTGTTAACGAGCCTCGATAGCCAATGGTTAACGCGTGCTGACAGAAAGGCCAATCAAAGCCCTCTTTTGCCATTCCTAAAGCTACTATTATATCAATATCATCAGCACTACTAACACCTCTTAAGTATGCTACAGCTTTATCACGCTCTTTTTGGTTGTCATTTACTAAATCGGCTATTTTCAAAATGCGTCCACTTCGTTTACTTTTTACGTAAAGAATTCCTGTTTCATCATCTTGATATTCTAACTCTCCAATACAATCAATTACATGACTAACTTCTTCAAGTTTTTCTTTCGAGGATTCTGCCGAATTTACACTTGGTATATGGATGATTGTTTTTAGATTTTCATCTAGTATTTCTTCAAGTGCAGATAGCCCACTATCATCTTGTTTTTTATAATACCTACCTTGATAAAAATGATAGCCTATACCAAGCGATTTTAAGTGTTCGTAACCGTTTAATTGCTCATAGTAATTATAGGTAACCTTTGTGAACTTTGCTTCATCCTCAGGCAAAAGAACTGGAATGCTATCCCCTCTAAAGTATGAACCAGTCATAGCAATTATATGAGCAGTAGATTTTTCCATTACCTTGCGTAGCACTTCTCCTAAACGATTTTGACCGTCAGCAGAAACATGGTGGAATTCATCTATTGCTAAAAGACAATCATTTAAAGACGTATCAGTCATTCCCTCAAAAGCGAAACGAAGTGTTGCATGTGTACAAATAAGTATGTTTTCATCACTCTCTAGAAAAGATAAAAATGCTTTTACTTTACTACCATCATTACCAACTGTACATAGATTGTATTTTGGGTTTAGTTCCCAATCAGCAAAAAATCCAAACTTGGTTAATTGAATAGGACTAAATGAACTACCTATTGAGCGTTCAGGAACTGCAACAATAACTTTGCTAATACCTTGATTTTTCAATTTATCTAAGGCAAGAAACATCAATGCCCTAGATTTACCTGACGCAGGTGGGGATTTTAATAAAAGATATTTTGCTGTTCTTGCCTCAAAAGCTTTAGCTTGCATTTCACGCATACCAAGGCTATTTATTTGCTTGCTTTGACCAGTTTGGGCATAATTAACTTTTACCAAGTTAATTGGCTTTGAATAAGTTGTGGTATCTATCTTTTCTTCGTTCACTTGCTTTTTAATTTTTTGATGGTTTTTACTTTTCCAAATAATGTATCTTTTTTGGTCATTTCCTCATAAAGCTTAAATAAATGAGTTAGTCTCTCGGCATCCAATGCAAACGGTGCTAACCGATAAATCCTTTCAATAGCCTCATCTAAGGACGTGTGTGCTTGCCTTAAGCCAGTAGGCATTGTATCAGGATCATACATCCAAGCCATAGTTTTTTCTGGATGCTTCGCTCTCTCGTCTAAAATATCAAAAACATATTGAGTGATAAGTTCTTTTTGTTTAAGACTTATTTCCGGTAGCGGAAAGGTATTATAGCTCATTGACACTGAATACTGCACATCCATTTTTAGACGACCAGAAACAGCCTTAATCCAAGTTATATGCATCCTTGAGGATAAAATCCCAAAAATATATGGCTCAGCGTTGGGTATTAGACGACAAGCATTTGAAATTATATAATTCTCATTAAAATATCCTATAGGTAGATATTCTCTTCTATCAGACCCCGTTTGAGGAATTAATATAACTTCACTATCTGTAAATCTATTCTCACCAAAAGAATATGGCTTACTAGCAAGAACTTTAGTGGCTGTTCTTTTACTTTTTTCCCTAAAAACCTTAACTTGATTTATCCGTTTAGCAATAACTGGATTCTTCAGAGCCAATTCTAGATTTTTTTCTGTAATCCAAAGACAATACTTTTCTATATTATGCATAAATTCATATGCACCAAGAAATTTTTTAAAAAAAGTTTGATTGGTTTTACCTAAAGTAATAATTTCTTCTTTTTCATGTTTATCAAGTAATAGATAACCACCATCGTTTGGCATACTTCCGTATATCATTTCAGGAAACTTGGATAGATTGTTTTTTCTGGGATAAACATAAACATTGTGTGATGCAAATAAATAAGCATTTATATTAGACACCTGTTTTTTCACTCGATCTAAAAATAAATACTTTGGCTGTGTCGAAATATTTCGAAGGCCAATAATAATTACGCTAACTCCTGCATTCCCAATCGCGTTATTAGTCCATTTGAAAGATAGATACGCAAATTCAATCTCAAACTTGTCATCTAATAGTGAAGGCCATAATGCTGAAACTTGCTCACCTTGGCAAATTGAATTAGTACTAACGAATGCAAACTTAGCATTTAAATTTTCAATATATTTTCTTGCCTTATAAAACCATATTGCAATATAATCTAGATTATTTGCCCCGCTAAAAGAATTTAAATTAAATGCAATATCGCCTTTTTGCTCCTCATTTTGTTTCCGAGCACCATAGTAAGGAGGATTACCCAAAATGTATACTTCATCATCTTTTTTAATGGGGCAAACTATTTTCCAATCTATTCTAGTGGCATTTCCGCAAGTAATATTCCCAGCTTGTTTAAGTGGCAGTATTGGTTTACTTTGTCCATATCCCTCCAAACGCTCATCAAATATCTTATTCATTTGATGTTCAGCTAACCAAAGAGAAAGTATCGCCATTTCATGCGCAAAATCTTTTATCTCTATACCATAGAACTGAGAAAGAGAAATCTCAGTAAACCATATCTTTGTTTGTGAACCACTAAAATTCATTTTAGACTGCTTTGCAGGTATCACAACTTGATGACCATTAGTAGTAAAATGAATTTTTGACTGACTTCCATCAGCTATAGAAGTTGGTTGATTAGTTAAAGAAATTATTTGCTGAATTATTTCTATTTCTAAAAGTCGTATTTCTTTATAGGTTATAATTAGAAAATTTCCGCTTCCGCATGCAGGATCGAAAAACTTGATTTTTGATAATTTAACCAATAATTTATCTAAAGCCTTTGCGTTGTCAATATTTTTTTCAAATTCTTCCTTTAAGGAGTCTAAAAAAAGTGGGTCTATTAATTTTTTGATATTAGGAACAGATGTGTAGTGCATACCTAAATCGCTACGCTCCTCGGGGTCGGCTACAGCCTGTATCATTGAGCCAAAAATATCTGGATTAATTTCACTCCAATCTAAATCTCCACAGCTTAAAAGTAAAGCTCTAGCTTTTGAGGAAAATTTAGGTGATTTTATATTATCTCTAAATAACCCTCCATTTACATATGGGAACTGATTTTGTAGATAGTCGGGAAAAGAACCATTTTCAGTATTTAATCGGTTAAAAAATGAATTCAAAAACTCATCAACATCTTTACCATTAATATTTGTGTGTTGTGATAAAGTCTCCGTAAAAATGCTTGATTTCTCAAATATACCTGTGTCCTCTGCAAAAAAGCAGAATAGTAGTCTTGAAAGGAAAATGTTTAGTTTATGACTATCATCTTTGTAATCAGGGTTATCTTGAACTAAAATATCATAAAGCTGTGCCATCTTGTAGGCGGCGTCCCTATCAGCTTTGTTGTCATTTGAAGATTTATAAACCTCAGCACCAGTTAACGGCAGAAAAAAATCAAAATATTTTGGTAAATCCTTGAGTGGAAAATCTCTATTTAATTTTGTTTTTAAATCTTTGGCTACTAAAGTTTTGTAATCTGTTACAATAACAAATCTTGGATTTTGTTTAAGTAATCGTTCGTCAATAGCAAACTCATCAACTTTTAAATGTAAATCCCGTTCGGCGTAAGCAAAAAACAATTTGTTTTTATATAAAACTTCGCCAGCAATTTTAGAAAAATTGAAGTCTCCTTTCTTTAATCTGTTGACCGATGTTTTCGAAATTCCATAAGCTAAGAGCAAATCATAAATAAATTCTTCATTATTAAGATTTGCTATCAGTTTTTCGAGATTAGCTTCAATTTCTTTAGAGGTCATAACTCAAAAGTAATGTTTTTAAGCAAAAGCGATATGACCATTTACCTTAATTGTGGAAATAGCCTTTAGAATGACTTCAGAAAACTCTGAATACTCATCTTTTTATAGGTAGGTTGGATAAACCAAAGTGTTGAACCTAGCTCGCCAAAAATAATTTCAGTATAAAACTTTAATTTCCACTGAAATCGCAAAAGCAATAAAAGTATTGGAACGCAGTCAAATAATTGTTTTGTCCAGCAATCTTCCGAATTAAAGCTAATTTAAGATTTTTTAATTACGGATTATAAAACCGACTGAAGCTTAATAAGCTATTATATTATGAAAAACTCATTCTAAAATATTTCTTAATCCAACAATTTTGGCCATTGTACTATGAATACCAAATACCCTAGAAAGTTTTAGCTCGACCATACCTCCAATTAAATTGGGATTAGAAAACATATCCAACACGTCTCCTTCAAAAATATAATGTGGTTTTGATAGTTCAAGTGGATAAACCATAAACTATTGACCCCAGTTCACCAAAAATAAATTATTGGTAACCTTTTGATGACCAGTTTGTTTTGTGTAATTCTGAAATTGGTGGAATGGGGTCAATCAAATTGGTTTATCCACTTTAGGGCTAAACGATTCATTTTAGAAAATTCCTCTAAATGTGTAATTCTACTTTTGATTTTTTCAGCATCATATTTTTCATAAACTTCATCAGTAGTTTTCTTGGCGCTTACATCATCATCCTCGTACTCTTCAAGGAAATGCGATAGATCAAAATCGGTAAGCTTACCCATGATTTCCATGTCCACTCCTGATTCAGCTGCAGCTCCATACTTCAGCCAATTTTCCGTTTCCGAATCTTTAGCCTCTTCCGTGCATTTCTCGATTGCAAGTTCAATAATGACCCTAGCGGTCTTGTCAGCTTGCTGGGCAAATTTTATCCATTTAGATTGGCTATCATTTAGCGATAGCGCATCACCTTAGTTATGCGGAATCTGATGATAGTAAAAATTCCTATGGCGTTCTGGGTCAATACTTTCTAAAAGAGAAAAAATTCTTTCAAAACTCCCAAAGGGACGAAGCCCAGAAGGAAGCTGCCACCTATGCTGCCAGAATCTGAGTATTGTATCAAAGCATTTTTCTTCAGCATCTTCTTTTTCCCTCCCCGCGGCATGCTCTGCCTTTGCCATTTGCTCAGCAATATAATGGCACATCCATCTTCCAAACGTATCCACTCCGGGATCCAGTCCAAGTTGATTAACGAACTGTTGCCCCAAGCTGCGTACTGCCTCCGGCAAATTTGATTTTCCCATCTTTTGTAATTAAAAATATTTTGTGTTTAGGCGGTTTATATCCCGAATAATCGGATGAACCACCGTACCTGCTATAAAAACTTCTTTCCAATTCTACCTTGACAATTAAGGCAGATTGATAAATTTCACACAGCGACTGAATGAATTCAAGCGAACAGCGCAGACGCATCCCCGATTGATTGGCCTGTTCTTCACGCTCAAGGATTTCACTTACCCAGGTTTCTGATAATGCCTGAACATTTCCCGTTTCAGCAGTCCGGTAAGTTTTAAAATCACCGGAAACTTCAATTCCCATTCGCTCAGTGACTTCCCTGCCGATAGCAATTGGGGGAAACATCATCTCGTTGGCTAGTGGATCATATTGATCGAGCCCTTTGGTTACCTCCCCTTGATAAAGCCATCCCTGGAGCATAAATGAACTGGAATTCACTTCCATTCCCTCCTCCTGGTAGGAAGGAAGTTTAAAATCATAGGGATCATTACAGGTGTCCAAAGCATTCAAAAGCGAATCTGCGGTTGCAGTAGAAACCAGAGCAGAGGTAATATGATAGCCTTCTTTATAACTGTTGTGGCGTTCTGTCCACCAGCCCTTGACATTGACCCATACCTGCCCGTCCAGTTCCATAACTACACCATTCTGAAAATCAAGGTCAGTAGTTTGCTCTATCCACTCTTTTTGTATCTCCTGTCGTATCCAGTCAGGCCTGTTTAACGGCAGCGCATCTTTGTATTCGGACAGCCATTTTGCATTCGGGACGGTTAAAAACTGTTCTGCGATCCAGTCGTCCCAACGCTCATCAGCTCCATCGGAAGTATCAACGACCGGCATCTGCTCAACGAGCATTCCCGCAACAACCATCATCCCATGATAAGAATTATAGAAATCAAGATTATCGGCTTTTGGAAAACCCCCGTGGCTATGGTGGGTACCATTGTCGTTGGAATGCCTGTTCCAAAGGCCTACCCTTGGATCCTTTTGATAACCACCGTCCGTTATTTTCCAGTCATTGACAACTACATTGGCTACAAGGTCTTGCACTTGGTTTTCAGGCACACCAAATATCCTGCCCAGTGGGGCAAACCAATACCTATCGAAATCCCAGCCAAAATGAAAATCAATGCCAGTAGGTACCTCCCCGCGCACATGCCAATAACTATCAGTGGCAAAATTGTATTTTTCGTGAAGCACACCAATCGGTACCCCTATCTTATTGACCTCTTTTAATTCTTCCTCGGAATAAGTTCCTGGGAAGGCGGCTTCAATGTTCCTGGCTGTTCTTGCCGCAGCAATCTGGATAATGATATGCTTTTGTTTCACTGCAAAATTAAAAAATAGGTCACGGTATTCTTTAAGATGCTCAGGGGAAGTTAGAGAAATTCTAGAAAATGCGATAAGGAGGTATTGCTTGGCATGTAAACGGTAGAACGGGTACTGGTGACTTCCAAATGCGCCGACTTCGCCCGAGCCAAGCCATTCAGCCAGGTGTTTGAAGATTTGGGGGTAATTGAATTCAGACATTTTGAGCACAGCATTCGCTGCCCGCCATCTGGTTTCCCTAAAAGGCGATCCCAGCGCCGACCAGATATAACCTGCAATACCATGATCTGTTCCGCGCTTTGTTTCCAGCCAATCTGCCCAGTTGCCATCACCGAAATCAGAATCAATGTGCAGCTCAAACCTCAACATCGAATAGTCCAGTACACTTTTTGCTTCTGCTGGGGTAATCAATGAAGAGGCTATCCGCACAAAGCCAAAGAATACCTCCGCCGAGGCGAACTCTGCGCCAGCGGCAAGGCCTTCCAATATCCCCAGGTTTAAGTTCAGTGCGTTATCTGCACTTTCTGGAAGCGATTTTAAAAAAGTGTCAAAGCTATATAAACTTGTGAATTTCTCGCAATACTTTCTGCCAAGACCCTTGATAACCGATGGAAAATTTCGCTTAAAACCAGCTGAAATCAACCAAGTTTTTGGCAAGTGTTCGAAAAACGTCTGGAAGTCGTAGTATTCCGTAAAATCGCAGAGTTCCATTGCCGTTATGAATTTGAGCACCTGGTCACCCTCAAGCTGACCGATCGCGCCCTCCCAGAAAGTTGCACGACCGAAGTGCTTTTTATTTTTCTTTTCATAGGCATCAAAACGCGCTTTTGCTTTGGCCAAGCCTCCTGGGGTCATAAGATCGACATCCTTGAAAAACTTCGCCCATGGCAATTCCGCACTGAAATCTGAAAGTGATATTTCTTCATGCTCTTTTGCGGCAATGGAAGGCAGGCTTTTAATGACCTGCTCAAGTAATATATTGCTAAGCCCATTCTCCTTGGCATACCTGGCTAGCTCACGCCAATAGTGTTCACTCACATTCTGTTTGCTAAATTGCGATACGGTATCAGCCAGGATAAGCTGTCTGTCTGCATGGGATACCGTTTCGATTGCCAAACAATGCTCGACCAATGCTTCCAGTTGTTCAAGATTCACAAAAGGAACCAGCGCCCATGTCCGTAACGCTGCTGAAGGCTCGGCACGCATTAACTCAAGCAGCATATGAATATGCATCCATTCAAAGCGGCCGATGTCCCGGTCTCGCCATCGGCTCAAAGCCGAAAGGCCTGCGTTTGTGGAAAGCCTGACCGCAATCTGGACGGCTTCGCTTCTGTCCCAGTGCTTTTCCCTTTTCTGTTCTCCTACAACTTCAGCAATCCGGATAAACCGGTAAGCCAGTCCATCTAAAGGCTCATTAGGTTGTTCGCAAGTTCGCTCTGCAAGGGCAGCGACTGCCTCCCATCGATAACCCAGCTCGTCTCCAAATTTGGACACAATACCAATGGCGTCATCAAAATAAGCACTCGCATCTGCTTTGGAATGGATCATCACGGCCCTTGCCAGGCTAATGTATTTCTCAGCCAGTTCCTCTGGCCCCTGATCGGTAAAATCCTTAATTAGGCCATATGTAAAGTGCTCAATGTCGCTGCTATGAGCTTTTAAATGCGGCAACCGGTAGGCTGCATTGACCGCTTTCAACCAGTCCGAAATTTTCAGCGATTGCGACCGATAAATATATTTCTCGAAAAACTGGCGGCTCTGCTCCATAGTGATTTTAGAAGAAAAAATCAAAATCTCCAGCTGTACCTGCACAATCTCTTGGGGAAGGGTATCGTGGCCCTTGTAGCGTCCCGATCGCGCCTTTTGAGACATAGCTGCTACATCGTCTAGCCCTGCCACCCCCATTTGGCCAGCAGAAGAGAATATATCCATCCGGCATAAATACCAGGGAAGCAATCCTTCAATGATATGGGTAAAGTCGGTCTTCTTTTGGGAAGTGGTATGATCGCTCTTTTCTTTAATCAGTTCCTCAGGCAGAATAGAATCGATATCTACCAATCTGTTCCCTTCCAGAATGCACCTTAAGGCAAGCACGCGCATAAATGCGGTACGGGTGTTGGAAAAATGATCATCCATCACCATCCGTGTTGCCCTGATGGGATAATAGTGGTTTAAAGCAACCAAAATCTGTGCTGGAGGGAGTATACGGTAAACACAGCACTCCAGAAAAGCAATCACTGCAACTTTAATAGGCTGACCAATATGGTCAGGTAATTTGATTCTTGTTTTTGGCTTAGTTAGCTCAGCCAGACAATCGGCAATCATTTCAGCCTCAGGAACGTGACCAGCACAGTGCAGTTCATTTGTAATGGCAACTATAAAATAAGGTTCTTTCTTCCACAGTAAAAGAAGCTGGGACAGAATTTCGAACGATCCTTTGGCTACCAGGTTTCTGGCAAGATCGCTAACGATCCTGAACACACTTTCCTTTGGTTTTAAGCCATTTAGAAAATCTGCACAGGCATTCACACCGTCCAGATTAAGTTTAGTAATAGCAATTTCTAAAATATCGCCATCCTCAAGCCTATCCTCCCTGTCGTAGTCATTGCGTTTTTTAGCGGCCTCAAAATAAATCGTCAGCCAATTCAGCGAAGAACGAAGATATCCTCTCGCCTCTCCCTGATATTCGTAAAAATTCGATAGCAACGAGGCAGAATAGATATTTTCTGATCCCATCCAAGCTCCCGACAACAACCTTCTAAAAGCAATATGCTGAATTTTTTCTTTGCTCTGCAACTCTCCCAGCAAATCAATATTTTGCCGCAAAAGTCCGATCTGCCGTTCATCCCCGGCCACTTCTTCCCCAGCCCTCATGGCCAGTTTCACCGAGTCGCTTATTTTATTTGCCTTTAGGGCGGCCTTAAAGGCAAATTGCAACCGGTAGACCTTTACATTTCTGGCGTCAATCGGATTTTCATGTGGCAATAACTCATCGGACAATGCCAGCCGGATCAGCTTTTCATATTGGCCTGCCTGCAGGTACAACTGAGGCAGGATTTCCGAAATATAAGCGGACTGCTCTGCCAAAGGCTCCAGTTTGATGATGTACTGTTCAAAGTCCGAGGGGTTTCCACAGTATTTGTTCCTAAACCAAGTCTCGGTCGGTTCATCCCGGAACTGGACCGATGAGTCCGTAAGCCATAAGGGACGCCCAATGTCGGCCACAAAACTTTTTACGCTCTCCTGGGGAACTCCCGAAGCCTGGGCAAGCACATCGATGGGTATGTTTGGCGAAAGACTTGCAAGCCCAGTGCAGATTGCCTCTATATCAACCTGATATTCCACGGGAAGCAAGTCTTTAAGCCTGGCCACAGCTGTTTCCAGTTGGACTTGGATCTGATCTTCCACTGATGTTGGTTTGGGACCCAAACCAGCAAGTAAAGCTGAAACTGAGGCTGATTTAGTGTCAAGGGCATTCGACTGCACACGGGGATTGCCAGTGGTCAGCCTGTGGAACTCTACCCCTTCGACCTGGGTTGCCTTGGAATAATGGTTTCTCAAATGCGCCAGAGATTCGCCCTGTGAAAAGGGCTTTAATTCCAATTTCGTGATATAACTCTGAGGTTGCAATAGCCCAATCCTTTCTGGCCTGCATAAATAAACCAGCTTACATCCTTCCGGCATAGTCTCCCTCAAAAGTTCATGCGCAAAGCAGCTTTGGTTAAATTCCTTAGCGGCCATTTCCGCGTTGTCTGCCGCATCAATAAGTATGGTCAAAATAGCCTCGGGATAAGCCTGGCGCAGCTTTTTGACTGCTTCTTCAAGGCGGTACAAAAACATCCTGGTCAGCTCGCGATCAGCTGAGGCACTACTGGTAACAATCAACGGTTCACAAAGGCCAAGGGTCGCCAGTTCATTAGAAATTTGCACCATCGCTTCCCGATGCCGGTGCCTAGTTTCGCTGGGATTCCGGTACTTTCCAGCACCAAAACAGTCATAACCTATCCCGACCGAACCCTCTGGTACGCTATCGATGAACTGCCTTGTGAATACAGATTTGCCGACTCCGCCCTGTGCATAAATGATAACCGAAGTTGCAGAGGAATGGATTTCCCTGATCAGTTCTTCATGCTGGGTTCGTTTGATCGTTTTGTCAAGCGTTTCCCATACAGCCTCGGCCGGATAAAGTTCCCTTTCGGAACTTATACCTAGGCGCTGCAGGATATCTTCCCTAAAGATTTTACCTTTGGAATTGGGCAAAGCCCTATCCTTTACCATTGCCGTAATGTTTTCGACTTGTATGTTCGGATTTACGTCAAGCAGAATCCGTGAAAGTTCTATCCGGAGCTCCGCTTTCTGCTGCTGATAATCTCCATGTCCATCCTCTATCCTGATCAAAGAACAGAAAGTCTGCAATTTTCCATCGTCCAGACCTGTGTATTTTTTGATGGTGGATAAAAACCGTTTTTCCACCACCGTTCCCTGGGCAATTGCCCTTAGGTTTTTTATAAACTTGGATTCGAGCGGTCTATTGGTCACCAGCACGAATGAGATATTTTTACTACCGGTTTCCGACTTTGAATCATGGTCGAGAAACCTTGCCGAAAATCCCGAAACGGTATCTTGCAGGTCGCTAAGCTGAACTGGCTTGTCCTTACGGACGGTGGTATGCTTTAGCTGATAGTAATCGATGCTTTCCCGTCCCTGATCAATAGCATATTCGGTCACATCGATGACGTATTCTCCAGCGGCATTTACCTCCTTTGATCCTTCAACGACCATACTGGTCAATTTGCTATTTGGAAATAGCATCCTCAAACACCTTCTTGCCGCCCAGCGGTAATGAAAGTCGTCCCCAGCCCGGGAATATCCTACTAAATTATCTGCCATCGCGATTGAAATTTAGTTCAGTTAGGGATTTAAAATGGTAATAAAAAATATGATTGTTTAATTTCATGAGCATTTTTGGTCATCCTAAAATTAGGCAAAAACCTTGGCAATACCCAAGTTTTAAAGTATCAAAGAAAAGCGGTAAAGTACCATCGCCCTCTTTTCGAATCATTTTATATTCGTTTTGGTTAAGGATTTGTATTTTGCCGTTAAATTATAGGCTATGGATGATAGAGAAGTTGGCATAAAAACAATTGTGGAAGAATTTGCAATATGGGAACGTAAACTGAGCATGCTTTCCTCGGTAAACCTGCACGATCTTCACCTTATTTCTGAACATTACAGCAAAGAACTTTTGAATCTTATTTTTAATCATGAGTTTATTAGTGCCAATGGCATCCAGGCAAACCATGCGGCTGTTGACCTGGTAGACAAGAAGAACCGGACCGCCGCCCAGGTTTCATCCACAAAGACTGCATCGAAAATACAAAAGACTTTGGATGCCTTTCACCAAAACCTGCTGTTTAAAGATTATGATCGGTTGATCGTACTGGTGTTGGGAAAGAAACAAAGAACCTACACCAACCTGCGGATTCCTGACGGGGTAAAATTCAGTGTTAAGGCAGACATCATTGATTTTGATGATTTGGTGAAAACCATTAACGTACTCTCCACACAATCGATTTTAAAAATCTGCGCTATTTTTAAGGACAACAAAGGCCACCATACTACTACTGAATCCAAATCGGTCCTGGACATCCAAAAAAGCATGGAGCTGAAATCGCGGCTAAAAAAAGACATCCAACTTGAACTTCCCAGGGAGCAGTGGACGCATTCGCACTACGAACCTTGGATAAAATTCGTCTACCATAATTTCATCCTTCGGGATCCCGATGACACGCTTTTTCCGGAAGTTGACCCAGAAAACTGCACATGGCTTAAAGTGGAATCCTGGAACTTTTATGATAGGGGATTAGAATTTATGTCCCACGGGGGCGATGCGGTTTTTGATGAGCTGGGGTATTGGGACATCCTGGAATATAACGATCCCAGGAAAGATAACCCAAAATACGAGGTTCGCCCCTATAATGTTTTCACTAGGCTCGAATACCTCAATATCGCAACCTATGATCTGGAATCCGATCCCTATTACAGTTCACCGACGATCTATTGTACCTTTTTTCCAGACAGAGAACATCCTTTCTCTGAAATCCTCTATGGTCATGCCGGATCGGTAAAAGAGGAGCGTTGGACTTATATATTCGACAATGCCATGAGAAGGAAATCAGGCTGGGAAGTTAAACCAAACCCCTGATATCAAGTCCTTAGATTTGTTCCAACCGGCTATAAAAAAGTTCAAGATCTGAATGTGTTCCGGTAAAAACTTCTGTCTGGTATTTCTCGGCCAGACCAGTCTGCAGCAATTCAAATTTACGCTGTTTATCTGTAAAAAGCAGATCGGAGGCAGGTAAACCTGTGGACAGGCGCATAATGTCAATTTGGTCGTTTACTGTTTCTTTTTATGTTCGATGACCAGATTTGAAGTAAGGCTCACACGAATATCCAAAGGGGGAATCAGGTTAATGCAAAAAAATCAATTAATTGAGGGGGTCATTTTGTAGTGGTTTATCCACTATATCACTCAAATGCCTATCTTTAAAACTGAAAATAAATATCATGAAAGCGCTCTGGAACATCTTCGTTAAAAACCTGTCGAACATAATGAGTTTGATCGGGATCATTCTGTCCATTTACTTCGGAGTGTACTACGTCCCCGCATGGCTCGAAGATGCAGAAAAACAGAAATTTTATAATGCCCAGGCGAGCCTGGAGCAATCGATCAAAGAACTGATCTTTAGCGATTCCAACTGCACCTATCCAGAGGTACAGTCGCTAGTCAAGGCAAAAGAAATCATTCTCAATAAAAGCTATCCCCTCACTGCAGATCAGATCATGATCAAAGTGGAGGCCTCTTTCATGGACGATAAATTCTTACCGCTAGAAAAAAGAAGGCAACTGATCGCCGAATCCCAGCTGATCAGAAAGACCATCCCACCGAATTTAAACAAAGCGGAAAAAAAGAAAAGTTCCCTCCCCTTACTGGGCTGGTTATCGGTGATCTTTACCCTGGCTGCAACAGGTGCTGCCGTTTACGGCTATTACCTCAGATACCTCAAGGAAAAGGAAACCCAGGAAGAAATCAGCAACCAGGTCAGCCAGGTCGAGGCAGAATTTATTGGCCAACGCAACGGATATACTTTTGAAAGCGAAATCGTCAAAGCCCTGCAAAACTATCCCGGTATTGAAATGGTCTGGCAAAATCAACCAATGGATTGGGGATTTGACATTGAATTCACTTACAAGCAGAGAACGATATTTGTAGAGATCAAATACCTCACCAGCAGCAAGGTCGGCCTGTCCTCGATACAGAAGTTCTTTCACAAACAAAAAGGGAGACAGGGCGAATTCTGGTTCGTCCACAACAGCGAACTGACCAAGATGTCACAGAACAGGTTTGAGGAACTTAATGAGCTTTTCGGTTCATCGAGATCATGTAAACTCATCCAGGTGGGTTCTGCGGCAGATTTCAGGGAAAAATTAAAGGCATTATTGAGCTAAACGTTCCCCAGCCCTCATTACAGAGCAGGTAGTGATTTGAAGTAAATATTGTTCTTACGAGCCAGGGTTTTCCGTCCAGATTTTAAACGCATTAAAATGAACACCTCATTTCTCAAAAAATGAATGAAAAACGCGAAATAAAGGGAATTTGGTTTCTCCCAAGTTCACCAGAGATTGAAGTAGGGGGAATTCTGACATACGAGCCCGGAAAGGTAATCCAGCTTGAATTGATCGGCGATTTGATGCAGCGCACCGATTTCATTGCATATTTTGATGGCAGCAAGCACGGGGTAATTTACGGGGTCACAAGTACCGGTAAAAAAATCTCCCTTTATGAGTGTTACGGTTCCTGTACCGTTACCACTTATGCCGTACCGCTAACGAGTTATAGCGCAAGTGCATTCATAGAAGGCAAGCATCAGCAGGATCCCCTGGAGACTGTCTTTGACCAGATCGAAGTAGACTTCCCGCAACTGGAGTGGATATTTCGGGTAGATTGACCATACAATTTCGGAAAACCTGTACAACTTATTTCGAAACGGATTGACCACCTAGATCAATTGATAATCAAATATTTACTCAATCAAACAGAATGTACCCTTACTGGTCAGTTTGCCACGGAATTTGGTGGTCAAAGACTCCGAAATCCCCAATCTTATCCTTTTGCTGTATAATGTACGAATAACGCTGGATTATCCGGATTTTTACGAAGCGTAAGAATCAATACATTGTCCAAAAGCAGCACGATAAAAGCCCTCACTGAACTTGTCCAAGAACAGGTCGTTCAAATAACAGCCTTAACGGTTCGTATTGAAAACATGGAATTATTAGCTGTAAAGCAGCAGGTGCATATTGAGGTTTTAGAACAGGAGCTATCTTTTTACAAGAGCCGGAAAAATAGCGGTAATTCACATATGCCGCCATCTGATCTGATCAAAGGCAATCAAAGTTTAAGAGAGAAAAGCGGTAAAAAAGCAGGTGGACAGCAGGGACATGAGGGGTCAACCTTAAAATTTTCCGCTACGCCTGACCGGATCATTACCCATAGTCCCGATTATTGCCAACTTTGTGGCGATGATCTGGAACAGATCGTGGCTACCCCATTAACTAGGCGGCAGGTAATAGACGTTCCCATACCCGCAGCTATTTGCACCGAACACCGGACATTCACTAAAACCTGTTCCTGCGGACATGTTAATAAAGGCAAATTTCCTACCAATGTAAACGCCAATGTTCAGTATGGCAGCCATATCGAAGCATTAACCGCTTATCTGAACGTTCGTCAATATATGCCATTTGGGCGCATCCAGGAGTTTTACAGCAAGATCATGGGATTGGAAATAAGTCAGGGTGGAATTGTTGGTTTATTGCAGCGCTTTACAGGCAAGGCTTTGCCGATGTATCAGGAAATCAAAAACAGGATTGAAAAAGCCGCTTGTTTGGGAACAGACGAAACGGGTGCAAAAATAAATGGCAAAACCCATTGGTTCTGGACATGGCAGAATGAAGCATTGACTTTTATTGTTCAATCCCCAAGCAGGGGATATAAAACCATTCAGGAAACATTCCCCGATGGCTTGCCTGATGTCGTGCTGGTACATGACCGGTGGGCCGCACATTTCAAATGTGAAGTTGACCACCACCAGGTCTGTCTGGCTCATTTGTTTAGGGACTTGAATTATATCACGCAAGTACACGGGAGCAATTGGGCGCAATCGTTAAAATCAGTGCTTAAGGAGGCCATCGCACTAAACAACCAGCCTGATTATAACGGTTTGGCGGCCAGTCCGGCAAGAAGTGACCTCGAGTGGTCTCTTATGGATTTACTACAGCATGCTTTGCCAGAAAAAGATAAATTAGCGATCAGGCTACAAAAAAAATTGCGTAAGATCAGTCACCATATACTTTGCTTTTTACATTACAATAATGTTCCGCCCGACAATAACGGTTCCGAAAGGGCTATTAGAACAATTAAAGTTAAACAAAAGGTATCCGGAGGCTTTCGGTCTATTGATGGTGCCGATGGTTTTGCTGTAATCCGATCGGTTATTGATACGACTATAAAATCCAGAAATGACGTCTTTCATGCGCTAAACCTAATCGCTAACTTTACTGCTGAATAGTTACAAGGTTTTTTTTGAGGTGCAATATGTAAAATTAGATAATTATCGATTTTACTTCAATTCTAATATATTTCTTATTTGTTTCACCTCTTTTTTAATTTCTATCACTGCTTTTTCAGTATTATCAACTTTGTTTTGCTAAACAAAATAGTTAATGGCAAAAAATATAAACCCACTAAATCCCACTGTCATAATAAACTTGAAGAGTGAATTTGAATACGTTTTATATAATGCTTTGTCCCATATTTTATTAGTAACCATACTTTTAAAAATGTGTAAGTAGGTAACTCTTATTCTCTGTATTAAATTAGGGTTACCATCCAAACTAGAATATTCCATATAAGCCATAAAACATCTCCAATGGTATTTCAAAGTGCTTTTCAATAGTAACTTTTTAGGATCAATACGTTGCTCTAAAAAGATGAAATCTTCTTTTAAGCTTAAATTTTCTGCTTTGGCTGGGTAAAGCATTACAGATATAAAGCCATCATCGTTCAAGGTGTATAATAAGGTAGCGCCCTCTTCAATTAACGCTTGCGAACCGGTTGGAGTAATAGAAGTGGATAAACCATAACCTATTGACCCCAGTTCACCAAAAATAAATTATTGATAACCTTTTGATGACCAGTTTGTTTTGTGTAATTCTGAAATTGGTGGAATAGGGTCAAATTTATTGGTTTATCCACATTAAGAACTAAAATATAAAAATCAAGAATATTCAATTAACTAGGCAAAATCCAATAATCACAATTTGTATACCCTAGTAGTGAAATTGCAAGAAACTCTACTAGAGAACTTTCATTCCTCGTCATCTAATTCATCAGCCAAATTAATTATACGTTTTAAATCTGACACAAAGTGGTTCGAGAAAATGTCAGTGAGGTTCACATAAAAAATAATCGGAGAGTATATCTCTACTAGGGATAAATTTTCCGATTATTTAATTTTAAAGAGATTGGTTACCTCACTATCACCAATTACAGGATCAATTCCAAAAGTTGTGGAGGAGAGGTTAAAAAATAGCTTTGTCATTCTATTAAAAAACACCAATGTCCTCTGATGCCGTATAGTTGTTAAAACTATTTCTACCAAAACTATATTATTTCGGATTTAAAGGTGTTATCACTGGATAACAGCTGTCAATTGACTCATTCTCGCCAAGAATAATTTTATTATAACACTTTATTTTTCAATCCACTTACAAATAATTAAAAATTGGTGCAACAGGATTAAATAAATTGGCTCACACCTACTTACTTAATTCTATTAATTTGGCTTTCATCAGTGCAATTTCTTCTTCTTGTGATTTAATGATTTGTTCAGAAAGTTTCTTTACTTCGGGATCTTTGATATTTGCATGCTTGCTTGTCATGATTGCCGAAGAATGGTGAGGTATCATTGCCTTCATATATTGAACATCTCCTACAAATATTTGTTGTCTTAAAAAAGTCAAAACTAAAACAAACACTAAGATGGACGAGCCGAAAATCACCCTGTTTAATATCTTATTTTGATACATTTTACCCATCATTGATAACATGGTAATTGCCATCGTCGAAACCATCAAAATAGACATATAAGCTCTTGTAGTGCTCAAATAAATATGGTCAGCTTCATCAACATTTAAAAACATTATACCATACATAATTATGAAGGATATGGCCAGCATAAAAAGAAATTTTTTGTATGGGCTACCATCGTGTTCCATTTTTTTGTGATTTGTTTTTTGATCGGCCTTTTCCATGATTTTATGATTTAATATTTGAATGATTTAGTTTAATTTTTCATTAGTGTCCATTAAAAGATAAAAATTGTTCTTTGAAATCATTGATAGTCTATTAGTTATGTGCTGAATTAATGCGTGACGATTTGGATTGATTACGTTAGGCGGAATAATAGGCTTATCATGAATCAGGGCAAATATGTTTTCGCACAACTGGCGGAGTTTCTTCCACAGCGTGTATTCGATGGAATTGTAAAAAAGTATGACGGTGATAAATATGTGAGGCATTTTTCCTGTTGGAACCAATTACTTTGCATGTTATTCGGTCAGCTTACCAACCGGGATAGTTTACGGGATCTGATCATTGCTTTGGAAGCCCATAGTAAGAAATCATACCATTTGGGACTCGGCAAAAGCGTAACCCGGAGCAATCTGGCCAAAGCTAATCAGGGCCGCAACAGCAAAATATTCGAAGAGTTCGCTTATCACCTGATCAGTATCGCCCGGAATAAGCGGGCCAATGAAGATTTTGAGATAAAAGGCAAGGTGTATGCATTTGATTCCTCTACCATAGATCTCTGTCTGAGTGTTTTCTGGTGGGCAAAGTTTCGTAAAACTAAGGGTGGAATAAAACTCCATACCCTTTTTGATATTACCACACAAATTCCTGCTTTTATACATATCACACCAGCGGCCGTAAACGACATGAACGCCATGGACCATCTCATTTATGAAGAAGCTGCCTACTATGTTTTCGACCGGGGATATGTGGATTTTTCCAGGCTTTATACTATCACCCAAAGGAAAGCTTTCTTCGTCATACGAGCTAAGTCAAGCTTGAAATATCGCAGGATATATTCCCGAAAAGTGGATAAGTCGACAGGGGTATTGTGTGATCAGAGTGGTCTGCTGACAGGGCTTTATACCCTCAAAGATTATCCGGAAAAACTGAGAAGGGTAAAGTACTACGACCAGGAAAGCGAGAGAACATTTGTTTTCCTGACCAACAATATGGAAATAACAGCATCCCAGGTATCGCTTCTTTATAAAACCGCTGGCAGATTGAGCTCTTCTTCAAATGGATCAAACAACATTTGAAGATAAAGTCCTTTTGGGGTACTTCTGAAAATGCGGTTCGTATCCAGGTGTATTCGGCAATTATCACATACTGTCTGGTAGCAATAGTTGCCAAAGAACTCAAATCAGACCGCTCAACCTACGAAATATTACAGGTGATCGGCATCTCGCTACTGGATAAAACCCCTGTAAATGAGCTACTTAAAAATATAGATTACAAAGATGTTAAAGAACTGAATTGTAACCAACTGTCACTCAGCTTGTTTTAAGTGGACAGTTATGTTAATTTTTATTAAAGGTTTGGCCTTCTCAGTCTTAAAGAGTTCAAAATAACAGAGACTGAACTAAAACTAATAGCGAGTGCTGCTATGATAGGAGACACAAAATTACAAAGCAGACATGCAGCATCCCTGTAGTAATGGGTATTTCTTAAGCATTATATAAGGTCGAAAAAACAGACTTCCCTTAATATTTCGCATAACCTTATTACTTAACAATTTTGCGCTTCCCTTGTTTCGGTGCTAGCTAAAAAAAAATAGAATTCATTGTTTGTAATTTGTTTTTTATTGGTGTTTTGCTTTTCAGTGCTCTATGGGGTTTGTTGTAATTATAGTCTTTTATCCTTCTCTATAAGGTGCAATTTCATCTTGGCAACTTATTAACCGTAAGGTCGGTAATGATGTGTCCGTTTCTATCATCAGTATTTCTCTGTTAAAATCATCAATTACATTCAATAAACTTATTTTTCGTCCATCTAAAGAACTGGTTCTCCTGCATTTATTTACCCCCAATTTTCTTTCTAAGCAATTGTGCATTGATCGCAACTATAATTGTACTTAAGCTCATGAATACTGCACCTACCGCAGGGCCTAAAACAAACCCAAAAGAATAAAGTGCACCTGCTGCAAGCGGAATAGCGATCAGATTATAGCCCGTTGCCCATATCAAATTCTGAATCATTTTTTTATAGGTCGCTTTCCCGAAAAGAATTAGGTTTGCGATGTCCTGCGGATTACTGTTTACCAAAATAATGTCTGCTGTTTCGGCGGCTATATCCGTTCCAGAGCCCACAGCAATACCAACATTAGACTGCGCCAAGGCTGGGGCATCATTTACGCCGTCTCCTGTCATTGCGACAAATTCTCCTTTGCTTTGCAGTTCTTTTACAATTTCCACTTTTCTGTGTGGAAGTACCTCCGCATAGTAGCCATCTAATCCAAGTTTATCACTAACAGCCTTTGCAGTTTTTTCATTGTCGCCTGTCGCCATCAACACCTTAATATTGTTCTTTTTAAATATTTTAATTGCTTCCGCGGATTCAGGTCTGATTTCATCTGCTAAAGCTATATATCCGGCAAGCTTTCCCGCAATTAAAACAAATACCACCGTTTCAGCCGCATCATTAAAAGCGTCTTCTGGAATGCTGATTTTCTCGTCTCTTAAATAACCTGGACTTACTACTTTTATGTCCTTTCCCTCTACATTGGCTTCAACCCCTTTACCGGTAATTGCATTAAACTTTTGAAGCTGTGGTATAGCAATCTTTTCTTCTTTTACTTTCTTCAAAATTCCGACAGCGATTGGATGTTCAGAGCTTTGTTCCAAAGCACTGGCCAAGCGAAGGATTTCTTGGTCAGGATAAGTTTTATCCACCGATTGTATTCGTGTTACCCCAAAATCTCCTTTTGTAAGTGTTCCAGTCTTATCAAACAACAATACAGATATTTTTCGAGATTCTTCGAAAGCTGTTCTATTGCGAATCAATAATCCATTTTGGGCAGATACTGCAGTAGAAATTGCGACTACCAATGGAATTGCTAAGCCTAAGGCATGTGGACAGGCGATAACCATTACCGTAACCATTCTTTCTAACGCATACACAAAAGGAAACCCCATCAGCAGCCATACTGCCAACGTACCAAAACCCACGGCTAAGGCAACATAAGTAAGCCATTTTGCTGCCCTATCCGAAAGATTCTGCATTTTAGATTTAGTTTTTTGTGCATCCTCAACCAATTTAATCACCTTGTTGAGATAACTGTCTTTTCCGGTGTGTTCTACTTTGATCCTTAATACACCGTTACCGTTTACCGATCCGCCGATAACTTTTTCATCCAATTCTTTCTTTACCGGTTTAGATTCGCCAGTAAGCATGGATTCGTTCAGATAGCTACTCCCTTCTATAATGATACCATCTGCTGGTACTTTTTCGCCGGGTTTCACCAAAATGACATCATCTTTTAGCAAATCTTCCAGCTTAATATCTTCTACCTTTTCTCCATTTACCCGATGAGCCTCTGCAGGCATCATACTCACTAACAGTTGCAAAGCTCTTGAAGCACCCAGCACGCTTTTCATTTCTATCCAATGCCCCAAAAGCATAATCGCAATCAGCGTGGCCAATTCCCAGAAAAAATCTACTCCGGGTAAACCGAAAACAGTTGCCGAACTATAAAAATAGGCAATGCTGATAGCCATGGCAATTAAGGTCATCATCCCCGGTGTTGCTTTTTTAACCTCGGACCACAGACCTTTTAAGAAAGGCCATCCACCATAAAAATAAACGATGCTGGAGAGACCAAAAAGAATATAAGGATTGCCAGGGAGTAAAAATTTGTAGTTAAAAAAACCCTGTATCATGGGCGAGATAAGTAGGATCGGCCCTGTAAGAACCAAAGTCAGCCAAAATCGCTTTTTAAAGTCGGCAATCATCATTTTATGATGGTCATGACCTGCCATTCCCATTGGGATAGCATCATGGTCCATCTTGGAGTGATCCATTTTACTGTGATCCATATTACTATGGTCGTCGGATTTTGGGTCTTCCATTTCAGAATGATCCATTTTTGAGTGATCAATAACTTCACTATCCTCGGCTTTCTTATCCTCATTTGCTGTGGGTTTGTTTTCAGCTTTATCATTTTCTTCAGGCTCTGTTGCAGAAGATGAAGTTTTTTCCTCTTTCTCTTTTTTGAGTTCACTTACAGACTCATCCGATTCTGTAACTTCAGGATTTTCTGTCTTTGCAGCAGCTATGGTTTCGGGGCTTCCATTTTCTTCCTCACTTTTGCCTAAAGCCGGGATTATCGAGGCTTCCTCGTTATCCTCTTTAGTTTTGTCTTGCGAATTTTGCTCTGCAAAAGAATCGTAACTGCGTTGTTTTACAGTTGATTTTATATCGGCCACATCCAAACGGGTTTCATCGTAGCGAACTGTGGCGATTTCAGTGGCGTAGTTCATTGTCACACTTTCCACACCTGGAACCTCGCCAATGTGTTTTTCCGCTTCTTCTACACTCCAAACTGATAGCATGTCGTGTACATTGATATTGCTTGTTTTCATAAAACTCTATTTACAATTTAAAATGTCTGTCTTCGTTTCGTTTGGGAGCATGCGTCCCAAAAAATCAATGCTTTGCATTGGCTTGGGCTTGTTAAGATGAATGATGGATGTTTCATTTTTGTAGGTTCTAAAGAATATCGTTCTCCATTTCAGCATAATATTCTCCTAGGGTTGCAGCGGCATTCAATTTCGCCCTGTGATATAATAATCTTTGTGCTTCTTCCA
Source organism: Pedobacter sp. JCM 36344 (assembly GCF_046546555.1). Taxonomy (NCBI): domain Bacteria; kingdom Pseudomonadati; phylum Bacteroidota; class Sphingobacteriia; order Sphingobacteriales; family Sphingobacteriaceae; genus Pedobacter; species Pedobacter sp. JCM 36344. Next base: position 21,640 of record NZ_JBKHKK010000021.1, on the reverse strand, counting down.
CATTCGCCTCCTTACCTTTCCACTTATCCAACGCGGGTTGCTGAATGGCCCTTCCAAAAGAAAAGGTAACAATCCACGGCAAGCGATTTTTAAATTTTGTATGTATCGCATTCAAATGTGCTGTTGCATCTTCTGGTGACTGTCCGCCCGATAAAAATGCAATGGCAGGAACTGCAGCTGGGACTGATTCCAGCAAACAGTTTACCGTCGCTTCCGCTACCTCGTCAACGCTATTTTGCACAATGCTTTCTATTCCTGCAATGACCATATTAGGCTTTAGTATCATTCCTTCCAAATAGATTTTGTAAACGGAGAATTGATAAAAGAGTGTTTTCAAAACCTGTGCGGTTATTGCGTAGCAGTGCTCCAAATTATGGCTACCGTTCATCAATACTTCTACTTCTGGTTCTACAATTGGTACAATATCAGCCTCCTGGCATAAAGTAGCATACCTGGCTAGCGTATGAATGTTCGCATCAATAGAGCCCGTAGTTGGAGTGTCATAACCTATGGAAATTACAGCCCGCCATTTTGCAAACCTTGCACCCAACTTTCTGTACTCTTGTAATCGCTCCCTCAATCCGTCCAGTCCTTCTATCACTTTTTCATCAGGAAAACCGGCCATCAATTTCGCACCCGTATCAACCTTGATCCCCGGAATAATTCCAGTCTCAGTTAACACAGCTGTAAAGGGAATCCCGTCTTTTGTTTACTGACGAATAGTTTCATCATACAAGATCGCACCGCCAATACTTTCGTTTAAGCCCGGCGTTGTAACAATCAGTTCACGGTATCTGCGACGCATCTCGACTGTTTGCGGAATGCCTTCGAATGCAAAACGTTTATTACAGGTACTCGTGCTTTCATCCATTGCAAGCAACCCTTTGCTACCGGCAAAGAGTTGCACAACGGTATCTTTTAATATTTGTTTGTCCATGAGGTTAGTTTTTCCATTTCCAATTTCTAATTTCTGGCATATCAATACCTTCTTTTCTGATATAGTTTTTATGCGCAATCAATTTATCCTGCATCTCTTGTTTAAGATGAGCTGTTGTGTTTTTCAACTGTGGCAGCCTGTCTAAGGTATCCATCACTAAATGATACCTGTCCATATCGTTCAAAACTGTCATATCAAAAGGCGTTGTTATAGTTCCTTCTTCTTTGTAGCCACGTACATGAAAGTTTATATGGTTAGTTCGCTTATAGGTGAGCCTATGAATAAGCCAAGGATAACCATGAAACGCAAATATTACAGGTTTATCTTTTGTAAATAAGGTATCAAAGTCTTTATCATTTAAACCATGAGGATGTTCTGTCTCGGGTTGTAATTTCATAAGGTCAACCACGTTAACTATCCGCACTTTTAGGTTAGGCAATTTTTCACGAAGGATAGAAACGGCAGCCAAGGTTTCCAGTGTAGGCACATCTCCGGCACAAGCCATAACTACATCCGGTTCTATATCTTCATCATTACTTGCCCAAGTCCATATTCCTATACCCTTGGTACAATGTACTACTGCTTCATCCATACTCAACCACTGTGGTGCAGGATGTTTACCCGCCACTGTTACATTCACATATTGTCTGCTTCGGAAACAATGATCCATTACTGATAAAAGACAGTTGGCATCTGGTGGAAGATAAACCCTTACTACCGATGCTTTTTTGTTCATCACTACATCAAGAAACCCAGGATCTTGATGAGTGAAACCGTTATGATCCTGTCGCCATACATGTGATGCCAAAAGAATATTTAGCGAGGCGATTTTTCTGCGCCAAGGTAAATGCGAAGTAACTTTTAGCCATTTTGCATGCTGGTTAAACATGCTATCAATAATATGAATAAAGGCTTCGTAACAGTTAAAAAGCCCGTGTCTTCCAGTAAGTAAATATCCTTCGAGCCAGCCTTCGCACTGATGTTCGCTAAGCATTTCCATTACACGGCCTTCTTTTTTAAGAAAGTCATCGGTATCAATTACCGGAGCTTCCCACTGACGGTTGGTAGCTTCAAACACAAAATCTAATTTATTTGAGAGTGTTTCGTCGGGACCAAAAATCCGGAAGTTTCTTTGGTCGGCATTCGCTTTAATAATATCCCTTATAAATTTTCCGAGCACCAAAGTATCGCCCGATCCCATTTCGCCACGATTCATTTCAATTCCATAATCCCTAAAATCAGGCATCCGGAGGTTTTGGAGTAAAAGCCCCCCGTTCGCATGTGGATTGTCGCCCATGCGGTGTTTGCCCGATGGCGCCAGTTCCTGCAATTCGCTTTTGAAACGACCGTTTTCCTCAAATAATTCTTCGGGCTTATAACTTCTTAGCCATTCTTCTAATTGTTTTAAGTGTGCTGGATTTGTAGCAGGATCTTTTATAGGAACTTGATGCGCTAAAAAATTACCCTCAATCTTTTTACCATCAACAAATTTAGGCCCTGTCCATCCTTTTGGCGATTTTAAAATAATCATCGGCCATTTTGGACGAGCAGCATCTTTATTTTGGGCAGCGTTCTTTTTTATCTGTTGTATTTCTTCGATTACTTTATCAAGCAGAATCGCCATTTTCTGGTGCATATCCATCGGGTCATCGCCCTCAATAAAATAAGGCTTCCATCCATAACCTAAGAAAAGCTTCTCCAGTTCTTCGTCTCCGATTCTTGCAAGCACCGTTGGATTGGCAATTTTATATCCATTAAGATGAAGTATAGGGAGTACCGCCCCATCTGTAACCGGGTTTAAGAATTTGTTGGAATGCCATGCTGTTGCAAGTGGACCCGTTTCTGCCTCGCCATCGCCAACTACGCAAGACACGATTAAATCGGGATTGTCAAACGCAGCTCCAAAGGCATGACTGAGTGAATATCCGAGTTCTCCACCTTCATGAATAGAACCGGGACATTCAGGGGAAACATGGCTTGGTATTCCTCCAGGAAATGAAAACTGCGTGAAGAGCTTTTTTAACCCTTCCTCATCCTCACTGATATTCGAATATACCTCACTGTAAGTACCCTCCAAATAAACATTACCAACAATGGCAGGGCCTCCATGACCTGGACCTGATACGTAGATCATATCAAGATCATATTTTTTTATAATCCTGTTCAGATGGACATAGATGAAATTTTGACCTGGCGTTGTACCCCAATGCCCAAGTAACATATTTTTAATGTGTTCTGGCTTTAAAGGTTCTTTTAAAAGCGGATTATCATGTAAATAAATTTGCCCGACAGAAAGATAATTGGCCGCTCGCCAGTACGCATCAATTTTCTTTAACAGATCTGCTGATAGGTTTTCTTTCGATGTTTCTAAGGATTGTGTTTTCATAATTAATTTTTTTAAAACCTCAATTTTATTTTAAACAGAGCAAGCGGGTTTGTTAGACTTGATGTATAATTTTTTGGTAAGCTTTGCAATCATTATTTCTTCATCTGTGGGGATTACATACACCTTCACTTTGCTGGTCTTTGTTGAAATAATTCTTTTACTTTTTGCATTTTTCCCAGCATCTAACTCAATCCCCAGATAATCAAATCCTTCACAGATACGCTTGCGTACTAGCGGTGCATTTTCTCCGATACCGCCAGAAAAAACCAACACATCAAGCCCGTTCAAAGTAGCGGTGTATGCACCAATTGTTTTTTTGATCTGGTAACAGAATATTTCAATGGCTAAAGCTGCATCTTTATTGCTTTTTTGGTGTTTAAGTAAATCCTGCATGTCAGAACTATAGCCCGAAATGCCAAGCAACCCAGATTGATGATTGATCACATCATTGAATTCTTCCGCGTCAAGTCCCTTTTGCATGAGGTACCAAGCCACTCCAGGATCCAAATCGCCACTTCTTGTACTCATTACAATACCTCCTGTTGGTGTAAAGCCCATGCTGGTATCTATACATTTGCCCTTCTTTACCGCTGCAAGACTAGCTCCGTTTCCCAAATGAGCAAGAATAATTTTCCCATCAGCTTCTTCTCCATTTTGCTTTTTTAATTCTTTCATTAGATAGCTATAAGATATACCGTGAAATCCATATCGTTTTACACCTTGGTTATAATATTTTTTTGGGATAGCAAACGTCTTAGCATATTTTGGCATGGTGGTATGGAAAGAGGTATCAAAACAGGCAACTTGTAATAAATTCGGAAATTGTTTTTTAAATAAGGCTATCATTTCAATTTCTGCCGGAAGATGATCTGGGTCATATTCCATTATTTTATGCAATTCCGTCAACAGATGCTCATCAATAATTTCAGGTATTGAATGCTCCATACCATGAACAATGCGATGTCCTACACATTTAATCCCATCATCATAGTTTTGCTCTTTTAACCATTCAATTAATCCTTCTGCAGCTTCATTAAAATTTGTTGAGTTTATGGTGATTTGAGCCTTTTTATTGCTGAGATTATGGGTAACTGTAAATTCAGGATTATCCAATCCTATTCTACTTATTTGACCAAAAAGGACGTTCTCTAATTTTTTATCTGTGTTATACAGAGCGAACTTGAGGCTAGACGAGCCACCGTTGATGATTAGGATATGTTGGTGTACGGATTTCATAGTTCGGTTTCAAATCCTAATGCGTTCAATTCCTTACAAGTTGTTTCATAATTACTATGGCAAATGCCTTTAATGTCTAAGCTTTCAGCAACTTTTACAAATACATCTAAATCATCAATACAGATGGCTTGGTCTGGTTGCGATTGTGCCATATCAAGCGCCAGTTTGTAAATGTCAACATCGGGCTTTCTTAAATGGACATAAGTGGAGGAAACAAAAAAGTCTATAAATTCGGTTAACCAATATTCCTCAATTCTGTAAGTGTTTAATTCCTTTGCCTCGTTGCTTACGGCAACTATTTTTAACTTATATCGCTTTTTAAGCCGTTTAATCAATTCAATCATTTCCGTAAATGGTTGCGATTGAGAGCAAATGAATTTCCAGAACTCTTCTTTTGAAAAATCCCGTGGCTCATAAAAAACAGTAATATTCAGATACTCGTCCAATGTAAGCTTGCCCAGTTCAAAAGTTTCGAATGCCATAGCATGTCTGGCTTCCATTTCATCTCTATCTAGTTGAAATTTCTCGGTCGCTGATTTCCGGGACTTATGTCCCCAGCCGTTTGTTAGCAGTACGCCACCAATATCTAAGAACATGGTTTTTATATTTTTTGCTTCTTTCATGCTAGTTTGTGATAAAAATATTAACGCTTTGTAAAATCGTGTTTTCTTACTAATGGATATCTGAAATTTTATTATCACTCTTTTTGTTGAATAAACATTTCTTTACCCTGTGCGCTAAGCGTTGCAAAAGGAGTAATCCAAAGGATATAAAAATTAAAATATTTAATCTTCATGGTTTATTTTTTCTTAGTCGTGTGGTGTTTAAATAATTGCTTCAAACTATTTAAATAATCCTTAAAAATTTCAGCATTCATCTGAGGGTGTTCGCTATCTGGAATAGTCACTGGATTTTCGTTTAGGAACTGATACAAATCCGGACATTCTTGCTCCATTTTTAATGTCAGATCATTTATTTCCTGAAATATTTGTTTTAAATTTTCCATTTTGACTATATGATTAATAACTTAAGCATTAGGAATATTTTTTCAGTTCTTTTAACAATTCTTCCAAGCTTACTTTAGCTAGGCTATATTTTGATCTGCCGACCCATAATAAATATATAGGTCGTCGCCAAAAACTGCGGTGCCCGTTGGGAATACTACATGGCTTACCACCCCTTGTTTCTCCCATTTCTCTGTTGGGGAGAACAGCGGATAAGGAAGTCGTGAAATTTCGACCTCCGGTTTATCTAGTTGCAACAGTGCAGCAGAGGCATAGTAGGTTTTTCCAATCGTAGTTTCACAGACTCCATGGTAAATCAGCAGCCACCCATCTTTGGTCTTGATGGGTGGGCAACCAGCGCCTATATAATTAACCTCAAAATCGTACTTTGGATCAAGTACGATATGGGCGGTCAGGTCTATTATATAATCCTCCCAAAAAGATTTGGTAAGTTCTTTCCATGCCTCAAAATATACAATCTGGATACCTGGCCAAATGCGGTGCAGCAAAGCAAATTTCCCATTGATCTTTTCTGGAAATAGAACAACATCCTTGTCTCTTAGCAGTCGGTGCTTTTCATCTGCCAATCCTATACTTTCGAAAAGATTTGAGTAGTAATAATACTTTGGATTTAATTTTTCCTGATTACAGTGCTCCAAATGGCATTTATAGTCTTTATAATTGATGGGAGGAGTAAAAACCCCATTCTTTTCAAAATGTTTAAGATCCTTAGACACAGCCCAAGCCCCCATGGCATTTGTTCCATTATATGCCGTATAGGTTAAATAATAGGTGTCTTCTATCTTAACAATTCTGGGATCTTCCACCCCATGTTTTCATAATTATTTTCTATGGCTATAAGGGGTCGGTTAAGCTTTTCTACAATATTTAGGGGGCCATCAGCTTTGGCGTAGCCTATAGAGGAATAATTTCCATCTTCTACAGCCCTGTAAAAAATATGCACCTTATTACCATGCTGAAAAACCGCTGGGTTCAACACCCCATTGGTTTCAAATTTATTTTCGGTAGGAGCCAATAGAATTCCTTTCTTTTCTACGTGCACCATATTTTTAGGTATTTTATCTAATTAAAACTTTATTAAGAGCATAGGGTTCAGCAAATGGTAGCTGATGATGCCTAGAATACTATAGTGTTTAACCATCATTACCACAAATAGGCTCATCAGGGAAATCAGTAAACTGCAATTTATTTTTTTTATTATAGGCTCAATTCAAATAGCAATGCTGTTTTAATTAAAAAATCATTTCCGTCTTTACTAGATTGTACTACACTTTAATTAACTGCAACAAGAATTCTTTCCTCCTCCGTCCGTTGCTGACTTTGTTTCCGGCAAAACATTTTTTGCTTTGCTGTCGTTATTGGAATCAACCTCTTTTATTCCATAGTTCCCCGCTCTATTTAATTGGGCTTGTAGTTCTTCAATACCAATGGATTTGCTCATTGTAAGCACCGCACTTTGCGGGTGCAATTGTACTTCAGCATTTTCTACATCCGGGAGCTGAAGCAAGGATCCCTTTACGTTTGAAACGCATCCACCACAGCTCATTCCTTTTAATTCATAATACTTTTTCATCTTGCTTATCTTTAAATTATTTCTTCAGTTCCGCTGTTGCCCGCTAATCTGTCTTTAATCTTTTAATTTTTGCATATCTCCTACTTTGTTCAGAATCTTTTCCCAATCCGGGTTATTTCCATGTCTGTAATTCGGTAAATCTTAAATCTTTGTTAATATGCCAAGATCTTCAGCGTACAGTGACTTTCTTAATTTTGAATGGTCTTTACGAAACTTTCGTTAAGGCTATTGTTAAAATAGTATACCATAATTACAGTTTATATATTGAAAGAATTTGATTAAAGAACAGACTGATTATTTTCTTTTCCGGGAATAAAAAAATAAACCCAGTAAAACTACTACCAGAATAAAAAACCAACCACCCATGTGCATTCCCCAGTAATAGTAATCTCCATTATTGTTCATCATAACTTTAACATTTAGTGTATTTTAAAATATTCTTAATGGTGTGGTTTAGTTTCATCTTTATTTTCACTTTTTTTATCCATCTTCTTCATATCCATATTTTTTCCCTTCATCTTTTTCATCATATCCATCATTTGCTGATTTCCCATCATGGATTTACACATGGAGGACATCATACTGGTGTCACTTTTAGCTGCTTCCATCATATTAGACATCATGTTTTTCATCATGCCGGGATTATCTTTCATCATTTTCATCATCATACCATGATTGTCCAACATCATTTTCATCTTATCATTTCCCTGCATCATCATTTTTCCGCTATTGCTTTCCATTAATGCTTTCATCATCTCTTTTGACATATCAGGATCATTAGCAATTAAGTTGATAATCTCATTTCTTGAATTCGATTTTGAAAGAATTTGTTTAGTTGACTGACAGGATCCTAACAGCATGATAAATGCAATCGACAAAGTAATTATTTGTAGTGTTTTCATGATTAATGATTTTTTAATTGGGTTTAATTTTTATGTAGGATAATTGGCCTGTAATTTCTCTATCGGTAGTATCAAGTGGAGAGAGGGCAGGCACAATCAGGCAATTTACTTGGTCAATCACCTGTCAGAATCTTTTTTCTGTCTTCATACTCCTCTTTTGAAATCTCTCCTGCAGCAAATCTCTTCTTCAAAATATCAAGCGGTGAATCCTTTTTTGTTCGTTGGCCAGGAATATCATAAGGGGTTGCGAAAATCCATATTAACATAATCACCCAGAAGAACCACCATACTAGGTGCATCCCTCCAAAATTTCCATAATTCATCATATTATTTAATTTTTTAAATTGTTTACATCACTCCGGAAGCAGAAGCTGAATATGCTATGAGAAGGAATACTACTAATAATTTTTTCATTACTTTTTTGTAATGATATAAATCTAACTGTAAATCACTTGTTAAAGAATGACGGCGGTCACACTACAAAATGATTACCATTTTATAATTAACTCCTATTCATTTTATTAAACGATATCGGTCATCCCTATTTTCTTATGCAACCTGTAATAAATAAGGCAGTAGAGACTTTAAGGATTCAATTCCCTCATCCACCAAAAGAAAGAATTCAAATGATTACTGGTCAAAAAAACAATGCTAGTTATAGCTTTGAGGCAGATAGCGTAAACGAAAGACCTTTTAGAAGTCTCTCCTGACAGATTTAGATAAGGGTCGATGCGCTTTTCTTTAAGCTTGAACATTATGCACTTCTAATTTTTTTAATAAACTGTAATCTATAGTTATTTCTATTTCTTCTGAATAGTTGATGTAAATCCCAGTTAGAAATGATGTTCATGTGTTCGTTCACTTCGGAAACAAACAGCCCACTATTGTAACTCCTTATCTTTGCCATTAAATAACTTAACAGAAGTATCAAATTACGTGATCCTAAACATCAAAGGTCTTAAGTTAACATATCCCTGATGAATTGAAGCAACTCATCGGGAATAAAACAATCACTGTCTTTTTAAAATGAAAGAAGTTTGAACTTCTTTGTGGGCAATAGGTGTTAAGTCTGCTTTCTTAATAAGTAAAGGTCAACCCGCCTCCTAAGCCCATATCACTATCGTAATGGCTAGAAAGAGAAACATATTTTGTTAGAATATACCTCATTCCGGCGGCGTATTCCTTATCAGTATTCACCATAAAGTTGCCTCTTAATCTCTTAGAGATAGGAATATCCTCTCTGCCTAACTGAAATCTCAACTTGCCATTACCATCTATTCTGGCATCTGCAACCACCAACATGGGTAATGTGTATGCTAGACCAATCACAGCTGTTTTACGGTGTTCTTTATTACTTATCTGTCCAAACATGTTTCTGTAATCACTACCGAAAATATTTTTCTCATCGGGGTTAAACTGTTTGTAATGATAATCGAAACCGACATATGGCAATAGCCACTGGTTTCTACCTATATACCTGCCCAACATGGTCTCACTTTCGTAGCCCATTTTTGCATCAGTACCTAAATGCCATAAAGTACTCAATTGCCATCTGGTACTGCCTAACATAAACAGCCCGTCTGATCCATTGCTCTGGAAACTAGCACTTCCCATTAAATGGGGCATCTGATCGTCCCAGTTTAATTTTCTTTGCGCCAGTTTTGGGTCTGGTATTTCAGGATTAGGTGGAGAGTTTTCATAACTGAATACCCTGCCCATCCCACTCATCATATGATAAAGAATATGACAGTGAAAAAACCAATCGCCGCCCTGCTCATTGGCAGCAAATTCTATGGTATCTCTTTCCATCGGCATGATATCCAAAACATTCTTCATCGGAGCGTAATCTCCCTCGACATTGATTACCCTAAAATCATGACCATGCAAATGCATCGGATGCCTCATCATACTATTATTATATAAGATGATGCGAAGATTCTCGCCCTTCTTGATTAAAATCTTATCTGACTCCGAAACGGTTTTGTTATCCAAAGTCCACACGTAGCGGTTCATATTGCCCGTCAAATCGAATTTCAATTCCCTCGTCGGCCCTTTTGGCAAAGTTGTTTTGTTTGGATCACGCAACATGTCGTAATTTAAGGTCACAATATCTGGGCTTTCTGCTGTCATATTCATCCCAGACATACTGCTGCTATTTGGCATCTGCATGCCCGACATTTCCTTTTTTTTTGGTTGCTTTGTTTGAGGGTTCCTCTCCGGTAATCTCTGGGTACATCACCGTATTCATATCCATAATCTGGTTCTGCATTTTCATGCCTTCCATTTCCATCATGTTGCCACTCATGTCCATCATGTTGTTCATCATTTTCATCCCAGCAAAGTATTTAAGCTTTAGCATTTTCTGTGCAGCCACCTTTTCTCCTTTTCCTAACCACAAAGACGCGGATTTGGTACGGTCTTCTGGTGTGACTAGGAATTCGTAGCTTTTATTTTCGGGAACGGTTACCACTACATCGTAAATTTCGGATACACCAACAATCAAACGGTCAACCTCAACGGGTTCTACATCATTTCCGTCGGTAGCAACTACTGTTATTTTACCCCCAGCATATTTGAGCCAGAAATAAGACGATGCACTCCCGTTCGCAATACGCAATCTCACTTTATCTCCAGCTTTGTATTTCGGTTGTTCATTCTGATTTTTTCCGTTGATCAAAAAAGTATCATAATAAACATCGCTCACATCCATAGCGTTCATCCTTTTCCATTCGTTATTCACTTTGGTTTTTAAGTGTCCTGTTCTTATGGCTTCTGCGTAACTTTGTGTAGTCCCCTTTTTAATCGCGAACCAATCTGTTGCCGCATGCAAGCTTCTGTTTACTTCCTTTGGATTCATATTTGTCCAATCGCTCAGCAAAATTGGTATTGTAGGAATGTCCCATTCTTTGCGGGCATTGATAATAAAAGAACCGTACATACCAATCTGTTCCTGTAAACCTGAATGGCTGTGGTAAAAATGTGTGCCATGCTGGATGAGTGGAAATTTGAACTCATGCGTTTCTCCCGGTTTAATAGGCATTTGGGTCATATTGGGCACACCATCATAACGGTTAGGGAGAAACAACCCGTGCCAGTGCAGTGATGTTTCTTCCTTCAAATTGTTGTGCACATAAATCAATGCGGTATCGCCTTCAGTGAAAGTAAGAGTGGGCATTGGTATACTTCCGTTTACGGCAATAGCCCGTTTAGGTTTACCACCATAAGTTACTGTTGTATCAGCAATGTAAAGATCGTAGCGAACAGTGCGAGGAGGTTGACTACTAGTTCTAGTTTTAATAGGCCCCAAATTTGCTTTTGCCTTTTTGATGTTATCCATCATAGTGCTGTTATCTCCCATATCCATACCACTCATATCTTCCATACCATCATTCTTTTTAGGCATCTCCTTCATTGGCATTTTCATATCACCCATATCTGAAATCTTTGTAGGCTGCGGTTTCTTATAGGGAGTGGAAGCTTTCGGTTTAACAGCTTTTGCTTTTTGAACAACGAGCTTCATCCCACATTTCGGGCAATTGCCAGGTTTATTAGACTGAATTTCTGGGTGCATCGGACAGGTGTAGATAACCTCGACCGGCTTATTGTTTTCCTGTTTTGGCATTTTCATTCCCTTCATATCCTGAGCGGAAACCGCCGAGTAGAGGATCAATAAAAAGGCCGTTAATATGTTTTTCATTTCTTTGGTGATTGATGTTGATTAAAAACTCTTTTTGTTTAGGCTATCCTTTGATTTTTGAACCCAATTTGTAATTAGCGATTTTTCCGCTTCGCTCAAAATCACATTTCTATGGATTAGGGTATAAGATGACAAAGGCATAGTACCATCCTTTAACCTATTCTCTATAGAGCGCAATTTGCTCTGTTGTCTTCTGGGAGTATAGGTGCCAAATTCGTTAAAATTCAATTCTGCTTTACCAGATTGTATATGATTGTTCAAGAACCAGTTAAAGGGTTGCACATTGGCATACCATGGGTACTGGGTGTTATTGCTATGGCAATCGTAGCAGGCTTTTTGTAAAATGCCCTGCACGTTAGCCGGCATATTAACCATTTTAGAAATATCATCTGGCATAGCCTGCCCACTTTTATTGCGGCCAGGCTGTATAAACTGGATAATTACAAGAATTACCAATAGTACAAGAAGTATTGTTTTTATGCCTTTCATGGCGACTATTTTAATTCCTCTTGAACCGTACCGCAAGTTGGCATCGCTTTTCCGAGATAAGGGTTTTTAATATCCCTCACTTCGCTCAACCAGATTGCACCCTTATTTTTATTGTACATTGGGCAGTGGTCAATATATACGGGCTGACCTGTTCCAAGTAGTTTAACAAGATCGTACATATCCTTGCTCAACATATCGAAATGTTCACGCTGATGTGCAATATTTCCAGCATTAGCACCAATGTGTTCAGCATGTTCTTTACCATCATCGTATATGTCGGTTTAAGCTTTATCCTGATCTGATGTTAAGGTTTTTTTGTCGAAACTTGCAAAGGCAGTTACCATTTCATTTCCAGCAGTTGCCGCGTCTTTATCATTGTCAGCTGTTAGGGCATTTTTTAATTTTAGATATGTACTTAACAGTTCCGCAGTAGAAGCACCTTTTTCTGAAGGTTCTGTTACAACAGCCTTGGTTGTTGTAGAGTCTGACATAGCTGTTGTTTGAGTTTTATTACTGCCATTAGAGCAGGCTGCTAGAAACAATAAGGAAAAAGCCGAGCTATAAATTAATGTTTTCATTGTATTTTAATTAAAATCTTTTAAAATGGTTGATTATCTGCTTAGGGGAGCAAAGCTTATTTGTATTATCCTATAGCAGCATTATTTGATACTATTTGAAAATTAATTGTACAGTTAAACACCTATATAAAGGGGCGAACTGTACAATTAACAAATAGGATTACTTTAATGTTTCCTTAACTGCACCACAGGTTAACATTTGTTTACCGTAGTATGGATTTTTAATCGCAGCAGCATCAGAAAGCCAATAACTTTTTTTCATTGGGCAATAGGCGTAATAAACTGGCTCTCTGGTCAATTTTACAGCTTTAGCTAACTTAAAAAGGTTAGTTGAGAAGTTGGCAAAATGCTCTCTTTGATGCACAATTTCCTTTGTATCTGAGATATGTTTGGCATCAAATTCAAGTTTATCCTGAAGCCCCATAAAAGATGTCATTTCTTCCTTTGGCATCGATTTCATATCCATACTGCCCAGTACTTTAGAAAATTCGCTTGCTTTTGATGCTGCTAAAGTTGCATCGGAATTTACCAACGCATTTTTGATATCGTAGTAAGCCGTTAATAAAGATTGTGTTTGGTTGTTTTGTGCAAACACTGGTTTGATATATACAGTTGCAATTAAGGCAACTACTAAAAATATTTTTTTCATGATGTAATAATTTAATGTTTATACTAATTTTTGGACATAGCAATAGCTATGTGAAAGTACTCATAAGCCAATAGGGGTAAAAAACTACTGGCAAAAACATTAAATCTTATATCTGAAAACTTTGGATAATTATTCGAATATCTTCCCTAGGGGGTCGATATCGGTGGTCTATGTAACCAATTTGATTGAGATCAATACTACTTACTGGAACAAGTAAGGTATAAGTATAATTGGCAAGCCATATTACCGGCAAAACAACTAGCACCTTAGCACCTCCGGGGATTAATTTGCTTTGAATAGTCAGCTCATTTACTAGTTTTTTACAGCAGGGATCTTCTTTTGAAAAGTTCAAACCTGGTGTTGGGCTGACCTGATGTTCATGGCCCTCGGCATGATTGTGTTGATGATCTTTATGCTTATGAACAGCAACTTTTAAGTGGGAATGATTTTCATCATCATGATTTCCCTCCATTCCCAAAGCACAGGCAAAACCCACAACGGTGTTGAGTAAAAATATTACCAATAGAAAAGATAGCTTTACTTTTCATGACTATACAAATCTATATGAAGATGCAAAATTAAATTTATATAATTCAGGCTATAAGTTATATAATTATGCTGCTACCCATTTAAGGATAGCAGCGCTTAAATCATTTATTATTACTTCAATGTTTCTTTTACTTCGCCACAAGTCATCATGCTTTCGCAGAAATAATGGTTTCTAATTTCTTCCTCGTATTTGAATAAACCAAAGCATTCTGACCGCATCTGACCAAAAATAATTTCTGCATAAAACCTCAATTTTCAGTCAAGTCACAAAAGCCAAAAAAGTATTAGAACGGTATCAACTAAATTGGTTTTTACAATATACCATAGTAGTGAAAACACAAAAAACTCTACTAGAGAACTTTCAATATTTGTCATCTAATTCATCAGCCAAATTAATTATACGTTTTAAATCGGATACAAAATGGTTCGAGAAAATGTCAGTTAGGTTCACAGAAGATAGTATCAAAACTACGTAAAAGCTTGCAAATCAAATGATTGCAAGCTTTTTTGTTTTACCGGAAAACCCAAAATATGCAATAAATCGCATAAAAAAAGTGAGTGATTCGGTGAGTAGTTTTACAGAGTGGCATACTCACTGGAAACGATGTAAGTTATTGACTTACAGAAAGTTCAATCATTGAACGACTTGATACGATTAGACTGCAAGGCTAACTTTGTTAACTTTAAATCAGTCGATTATGAAAACTAATTTCAGTCTGCTCTTCTACCTGAAGAAACCAAAAAACTATCTTAAAGGTGCTGTTCCTGTTTATCTAAGGATTACCGTTGACGGAAAACCTGTGGAAATGTCCGCCAGTAGAAAATGTGAACCGGAATTGTGGAACACCAAAGCGGGTCACATGATCGGCACAAAAGAAGATGCCAAAACCTTAAATTCCTATCTTGACAAAATGAAAGCGGGCGTTACTGCTGCCCATACTGCTTTATGCGTAGAAGACGCAGAGATATCCGCTGATAGCGTTAAATGCAAGTATCTGGGCAAGGCAGAAAAAACACACACCATTATGGAGGCCATTAAAATCCATAATACGAACATGGCCGCACTTGTAGAAAAGGAAGATTATGCGGAAGGTACTTTGAGACGGTTTAAGGTACTTGAAAAGCACGTTAAAGAATATCTTTTATTTAAATATCAAACAGGTGACCTCAACATTCGTCATATAGACCATGAGTTTATTGATGGTTTTGATTTCTACCTGCACACCTCAAAGGATAATGATACCAATACTGCCAGTAAGCACCTTAAAAATCTGGGGAAAATCGTCCGTATATGTCTTAGAAACAAATGGATCATCGCTGACCCCTTCTTTGGTTATAAGTTGAAATCAAAACTCGTACAAAGGGAATACCTTACTGCGGATGAACTGCAAAACATTGCGGGCAAAAAATACAGTACCGCAAGGCTTTCACAGGTTCGGGACTTCTTCCTGTTTAGCTGTTATACAGGGCTGTCGTATGCCGATGTGCAAAAACTCAAACAAACCGATATACGTATAGGGATTGACGGGGAAAAGTGGCTGTTCAGCTATCGTAAAAAAACTGGTACGCCTGTAGCCGTCCCGCTTATTCCAATAGCCACTGATATTCTGGAAAGGTATAAAGATCACCCTTTCTGTGTCAATCAGAACAGGGCGCTGCCGATTTCCAGCAATCAAAAAATGAACGAGTATCTGGTGGAGATTGCAGCCCTGTCGGGCATCGTCAAAACATTGGGCAACCGGATCGCCAAGCGTACTTTTGCCACTACTGTTACCCTGCTGAACGGTGTACCTATCGAAAGCGTATCTAAAATGATGGGGCATACCAATATACGTACTACCCAACTTTATGCAAAAATGCTGGATGAAAAGGTAAGCAGTGATATGGCACCTTTAAGACAGATATTCGCCTCAATTTAACCATTTCCGGTCGGCAGCTCATGTGCCGACCACTTTTAAATACACGATAAAATAATGGATACAAAGATCAAAATATCTGATGAACTGGTTATGAACCAGATTTACATCATAAGAGGGCATAAAGTGATGCTGGATTCCGATCTGGCTGAACTATATGGAGTGGAAACCAAACAGCTAAAGCGGCAGGTAAAAAGGAATGTGGAACGTTTCCCCGAAGATTTCATGTTTGAGCTAAATACGGAGGAACAGAAAATCTTAAGGAGCCAATTTGGCACCTTAAGACACGGGGCGCACTCGAAATATAACATCATGGCCTTTACCGAACAGGGTGTGGCAATGCTTTCCAGCGTGCTAAACAGTACAAGGGCTATTGAGGTAAACATCCAGATCATCCGCATTTTTACCAAAATGCGCCATGTGCTGTCCGACAATACAGAGATCAGGCTGGAAATTGAAAAGATTAAAGGAAAACTGGATAACCAAGACAAAAACATGGAGATCGTTTTCCGCTACCTAGACGAACTGCTGGAGAAACAGGAACTGCCAGCGCCGAAAAGGACACGAATTGGGTTCAAACCCGACGAACCGTACTAATCGGATTTATTTCCGAATATCGAAAGGATTGCTCCCGAAAGAGCAATCTTTTTTCTTTGAGGGTCAATAGGTTATGCTCAAACGTCCTGTCGATGAAAGGTGTTCTAAACGCACCCCCAGCAAAGGCCAAATTGTCTTTGAAAACCCCTCTAACGATAATATGCTTTTAAAAATATTACATTTTTGATAGATGAAAAACAGCTTTGCCATCCAAGACAGGATACGCTCAATGATCTCGTAGCTACTATCCTTCGACCTTGCTTTTCCGCTTAGTGCGTGTTCCAGTTGTGCCTTCTCTTCCTTTTACTGCTGAAACCATCTGTTAGACGTCGAACTTTCTATTTCATTGTCCATGAACCTCCTTTCAAGCGTATAGATTTTCTCGTTTACGGCATCCAAAAGTTTCATGTTCTCCTTAGTTCTGTCCTGCTTTTGTTTTATCGGCTCGGCAAGCATTGCCTTTGTCTTATTCAATAATACCTTTATTTGATACAGTTGAAAGCTCAACTCCATAAGTACCTTGTCAAACAACTCGTGAAGTGTCTGCCCAGGTATATTTACATTGGTATGCTCTAGGCGTCGGTAATACAAATAATAATTCTTTTTACGCTTTGACCATCCTGCTGTCATGCTCTTTCCGCACCAGCATAATCATGCCAGAAGGTTTTTTTTTTCATAACTATTGGCAAATTTGAGATTTATATTTATCATTGTATATGCTTTTGGCAAGCTAGCTCGTCCGTGCGAAGATCTATTCAGCCAATTAATTGTTTAATAATGCAAACCTGCCTGCTTATTATCCATACAAGATTACGGATGCAATTACATAGGATAATTAAGTAGGTATAAACAGGAATGTATTATGACACCTATTGAGTATCTAAAACTCCAAGCAAAAAATCTAGTTAAAGATTTCAAAACCCAAACTTCTTCATTTGATCCCAAACTGAAGCGTAACGTGTATGATTACGACCCACGGTTTTTCAAAATTGACCTACTCATCAACGACTTCGATATTGATGAAGAAAAATTTCAATTAGGCAATGCCCAGCACGTGATTGCTAAACTTTGCGGATTGGATAAATGGCAAGACTTGTCAAAAGCCTCGTCAGCCAAAATTGAGTTATCAATTCTATTATACACTAACATGGACAGGCTTGAAGTGCGTGATTGGGATCAATATGTCTTAGATATTGAAACCGCAAATAACGTAAAGCTTGACGATGATTTTAAATTACAAATCTTTAAAGAAGGATTCTTAGAGGGCGAACAAGACGTTTTTTATGATGATTATCGACTTTCTAAAGATGATGAGGATGAAATTGAATGGGAAAAAGATGAGCCGATATCAAATGTTTCTACCGAACAAATCTACTCACTGCCCTTAACCGGACAGGATCGTGAGGAATTTATTGAGGCAGCAAATTGGTCATTCGAGCGTATTTTTTACCGCATCGAACCTAATAATCCTGAATTGACCCGTTCATTGTGGGATGCGGAACGTTATATCGACGAAGAATTATTAAAGCCCGAAATGTTGCCCATAGATCGTGAATATGCGCTGTCACTAGTTGACGCTTTCTTAGTTGGATATGTTATCCAGTTGGCAGCTCAAGCCGATGATAAAGCGGAAAATACTGATTGAATGATTAACATTTAAGTCAAACTCGGTAGCTATACGAAGCTGCCGAGTTTTTTATGCTACTATCTATGGTACCAGTCTCCAATAATTTCCAAAATGATTTGCAACTTCTTATCAATACGATAATAAAAACTCATAAATAGATAATTATCGCGTCGCGTTTCTAGCCTATCGGAAAGAGTTAATCAGATTTTTGATTGTTCTTGTCGAATAGAAGCCTTCCAAATGATGTGAATAGCTTTGGTGTGTTTCTCGTTTTACGATTTAGGCGCAAAAATGCTCCGAATGAAATATTACTGTCGAAAATTGCCTGATTGATGTTGTTCAGACCAATCGCAATTAAGCCTTGCTTATAACCCCAAAACCTTGGAATAAGTTCTTCTAATTTGAGTTTCCCATTTTTGAAATCGTCCTGAAAAATAATCAACGTATCTAGGTCAATCATTGTCAATGGCATAATATCAAAGCGATCTTGTACTTTGCCCAACTCTTTGTCATGCCCTAATTCCTCAGCAAACCATTGCTGCAAAATCTCATTAATACCTGGGGTAGAAAGACTTTGATCAATATAAAGCAGAACGGGATAAACTTTTAAGAACTTGTATTCCAAATCACTATCAAAGGGTAATTTGTTAACTGCTGCCCTACGTATATTATTTTGTAATTGTCTGATAGCTTTTGGTTCCTCTTTTATCTCTCCTTTTTTATTGATGGATTTGAACCACAGTTTTGATTTAAGCTCACTTTTAATCAACTCAACATTGAATGATTGTTTGGTAGTGCCATTGATAAGGGTGTCCTTCAATTCAAACATAAATAGATCGGTTCCATTTCTAGCATAATAATCAGGTTCTGCCTTGAACGTCGGAGCATGCACTTTCCGAATTTCTTCCCCTGAGAATTTCAAATACTTAGAGTTTTCAAATACCGCATCGAGCACTTTACTGGCTAAAAACGATTCGGAAAAATGGCCGTTTAAATACCCCTTAAAATCAACTTTCCCCAAAATATCAGGGTTATCTATGAGCACTTTTTTAAACTCAAAAAAAAGCGAGTTGTACATCTTATTATAAATAAGAAGATTATCTATGACTAAATACTTGTCCATATTGATCTGCATCAATGGTTTAGATCGTGGCAGTATAAAATCATGTTGTGAAAAATCACCATTTTGACTTTCGATAGAGATAGTTGACAGAAATTTGCGAGATGTCTCCGCATGAGGATTTTCACTATTTATTGTCAAATACCCTAATCCCTCCTTGTTGTTTTGAAGCGCATGGCCTACGATTGGAAATATTGCTTTCATATAGTCTTGCCATGTGCTAACGCCATATGATGCTAGAAAATCGGTAAGTGCTTTTGGTAGATTGCTTTCAGCAAATTGAAGAAAGTATACCGCTTTGATAAATTGGGCAATCATCGCATCTGCGGCATCAATATGGTTCAAATCATGATAAGGCAATAGCATAGTCGCCATTATCAGGCCGTTTTTCATAATTAGACCAACTCCATTGGGTATGCTTGCTATTACTTTCTGCGAATTAAAATTGGCAACATATTCTTCATTGATCAATAAGTAGGCTTTGAGCAACCTATCATGAGTATTGTTTATATTAATATTTTGATTTTTAGACCCAGTTGAATTTTTATAGACTTCCAAAAAACTTTGAAGCAAGGTCAAGTTTGACCAAATATTCAAAATCCGAAGGCTGCTATGCTCTTTCTCGTCATAACCTTGGGCGATAAGTTGCGCATATATATCAACCAAGGGTGATTTAGAGCCAAACCAAAAAGTAATTTCATCCAAATAATTTTTTAGAGACCGTTCTCGGACAACGTGGTTCAAACGTGCAATAATTGGAAAAGCGATATCAAAATCAAGATCATTAACAAGTATTAGAATCTCTGCATGTCTGTTCTTGATATGACTATCAAACAGATATTTATATTCTAAAATTGTCACGTGATTTACTTTCATTTAGTAAATTTATGGTTTAAAATTCTATCAAAGTCAAATTTGTATTTACGATCGCCTTAATCATGACCAAAAAAGAGATTAAAATCCTTGACGAACTACATAACAGAACAGAAAATTTGCCGGACATCCTACATTTGCGTGCAGCAGAGATAGGTTATCAATTAACTGAAGAAGACAAGGCTTTACTTTTGGATACTTATTCAAAGCTTGATGACATCTTAAAAGAGGTCGCTGCTTTTATTAATATTAAATTTCCAGGGTGCGAAAGACATGTTAGAGCCTGGAACGATATAGATTTTGATACGAAGATAGGTAACATAAAAATCGTAACTACTGATCGTGAACATATAAAGAGAGAATGGAGAAAAGGGTTGTTCGATCTAAAAAGTTTGATCAAAATACTCCGTAGCGAGGCGGTATTGCTAGCAGATGATGATTATGATTTTTCTCAAAATCATTTAACGGATATTTCATCCGACCATCCTTTGGATTACTATACTGATAAAAAAATAATTCCGAATCAAGATTTGGTAAATGAAACTATCGACTTTTTTGCGAATGGGTCTGGTAGTGATTTGTTTACTCCAATAGAATTTCTAAATCTGCTCGATAAACAATATAACTATGTCAAAATAAACTATCAAAATAGCCTTCTCATACAGGACCACCTCAAAAACCTTCCTTTAACGGGTCGTTGTAAGCATACACTCTTTGGCTTTATTTTGAAATGGTTTGGCGGATATCCAGTTCACAACTTGGATGAAGATTTTAATAGAACATTAAAGTTGATACAAAAGGAATTTTTAAGTTTTGAACAGGAAACCCCAGAAAAACAATATTGCAGGGCAGATCAGGCCATGCGCAATAAGTTTGAGAAATTTGGCATAGCATTTACAACCGCAATTAATCATGGTATCGATGTCAATGAGATATTGGCTGCGATGGAATTTGATGAACAAAAATTAAATGTTATTACCAGTTTTGAAGATCTTTTTGCTGAGGCATCTAAACTTGGAATTGTTGAAAGATATACAAATCAAAAAAACTATCTAATCGTGCAAAGCTCACACCAGTACGAATTCAACGTATGGCTACAAATGGTCAAGGGCTGGGAATACAAGAATGAAGAACAATACAAAAACCTGCTGAAAGTTGAAATTTTTATAGAATTTTTGAAGCAACGGACACCTAAACAAAAGAATATAATTCCTACTGATGCCAAAAATGGGTCTAAGAAAATTCCAAAACCTTCAATCAGACAGGTTGCATTGATTTGCAATTATACCGATAAAGATGTAACAAGAGAGAATGCCAAAAGCATTATAAGTGAATATCAGCATACATCGGGTGATGCGCTTTTTAATCTATACTCCTTTTACTGAAGTAGATCTAATCGCGTTGGTGCTGAGAATACCAAAAAGAAAAATGATAATAAAGTCCGACTTTTTGAAAGTGTTCATGATTTGTTATCTGATAACGTGAT
>NZ_JBKHKK010000020.1:0-48679 GCF_046546555.1 Pedobacter sp. JCM 36344 | reverse complement strand
CAGACAGTTTTAGCACGCGGTTCCGGTACTCACAGGTAAGATGATCAAAATATGCAGCCTGATTTCATGCGTTTAATTGATATGAGGCACGGCGTTTGTACATATATTTTGGTATATTTGATGCATATTTAAACGATACACCAATGAGGTTTTTTGCAGAGAGAAGAAGTGAAGTAATGCTACACATCGAAACCTATATGTTAGATATGATGGGCACTTACTTAAAACCAATTGATACCAATTGGCAGCCCTCTGACTTCTTGCCTGATTCTACTAGTGAAACATTTTATCAGGACATTAAAATTTTACGGGAAAACGCAAAGGACTTATCCTATGATTTAGTAGCAGTTCTAATAGGCGACACGATAACAGAAGAAGCTTTGCCTACTTATGAATCGTGGCTATCAATGGTTGATGGCATCACACGAAATGAAGAAGGTGGGTGGATGAAATGGGTTCGTCATTGGACCGCAGAAGAAAACCGCCATGGTGATTTACTTAATAAGTATCTTTACCTGTCAGGACGTGTTGATATGAGACAAATGGAGATTTCTACACAATATCTTATTGCAGATGGTTTCGATATTGGTACTGGACATGATCCTTACAGGAATTTTATATACACCTCTTTCCAAGAGCTAGCTACTAATGTATCTCATAGAAGAGTAGCTTCATTAGCTAAGAAAGATGGAGATACTCAACTTTCAAAAATGTGTGGTGTAATTGCATCGGATGAGGCCAGACACGCAAAGGCTTATAAGGATTTTATGTCCAAGATCTTTGAAGTTGACCCTAACGAGGCAATGATCGCTTTTGAAGACATGATGAGAAAAAAGATTGTTATGCCAGCACATTTCCTTAGAGAAATGGGTATGAAAATCGGCCAGACTTTCGGTCATTTTACAGATGCTGCACAGCGCTTGGGAGTATATACTGCAATAGATTATGTTGAAATTATGCAGCAGTTGATAGAGGAGTGGAAGCTTGATAGCATGCGTGACTTAAATGAGACTGGAGAGAAGGCTCGGGACTATATCATGAAACTCCCTAACAGGTTAATTCGGGTGGCTGAACGCATGAACAATCCTACTATGGATTATAAATTCAGTTGGATACACGGTTAGGTTATTTTGAGGTAATTAAATAAAAAGTCTTCTTAACAGTCGTTAAGAAGACTTTTTATTAGGTAAGTTTTTTTATTGCCCAGTTAGTTCAATTATTGGTTCCCCAACACAGCCACTAGGCATCTGAATATGAAGCATTGCAGCTAAAGTGGCGGCGATATCAGTCATGTAATGTGTTTTGTTAGTTTTACCTGGCTTAACATGCCATCCCATGAATACACATGGGATGTGAGAATCGTATGGATTCCATGAACCATGAGTGGTTCCAGTTTTTCCTCCTCCGAAGTAGTTAGACTTTAAAATATAATAGATGTCTCCGCTTCTTCGAGGATTATAACCATTAGTGACCATTTTCTTAATTTGCTCTGGCAAAGTCTCCGATGATAGGTTACTCAAATCTACAGCGTCCAGTACTTGATCTTGCTCTTTTAAAGCTTCTATCGTAAGTTTTTTTATGACGTCGATATCAGCTTTTGCATCGTTAATTGCTTTGTGGTCAAAATAGAATTGACTATTGCTGGATGTAATTATTGCTTTTTTAACTTTAAACTTGTTTTCTATTTCCGTATTCAAGGATCTCACAACCTGAGAATCACTAAACAAACCACCTGGAAGTTTATTTTCTTCCATAAAGCCCGGAACGTGGGCAGCTCCATGATCTGCAGAAAGAAAGAAAAGATAATTCCCTTTACCTATGGTTTTATCTAAGTAATTTAAAAACTCCTCCAGATCTTTGTCCAACCTCAGGTAAGTATCTTCAGCTTCTATTGAATTTGGTCCATATTGGTGGCCCACGTAATCAGTAGAAGAACAACTTACCGCCAAAAAGTCGGTTGAAGTCCCCTTACCGAGATTCTCTGATAGAATGGCCAGTTTAGCAAGGTCTAGGGTCATAGTGTTGCCATATGGAGTGCTCCTGATCATGTCATAGTTCTTGCCAATGTATAATTTTAAAGGGTGTGGAAATGTAGGTGTTTCCTCACCTCTCGCCTTACCTTCATATGGTTTATTATCAATAGTGCTTTGGGTGTAAGAATCTATTGGATATAGCGTATTCCAGTTTTTGTCGTAAAATTTATTAGCTAATTTTATTTTGTTATAGTCTTCCAACCAGGTCGGGAGCTTCGACATGTAGTGGGTGCTTGTGATCCAGTCTCCAGTTCCACCATCATACCAATATGCAGCATTAGCCGAATGGCCAACGGGCATTATTGATCCACGATCTTTGAGTGAGATGCCGATAACTTTGCTTTGAAAATTTGTTGCCAAGCGAAGTTCATCCGTTATGGTAGTTACTAAAAGGTTTTTAGGAGACATATTCCCCGCCGTGGTATTGCTTCCAACCGTTGAGACTGTGGTATCCTCTGCGCAATACATATTCCTGTTAATACTCCGGTCATACCAATCGTTACCAACAATACCGTTTATAGCAGGTACCGACCCGGTGTATATGCTAGCATGTCCACACCCAGTATAAGTGGGTGTAAATGGGATCAAAGTATTTTCAGCAGAAAAACCTTCGTTTATCAGTCTCTTAAATCCGCCGGCTGAATATCTATTGTAGTAACGGTAGAGATAATCCCAGCGCATTTGATCGATGACCATTCCGACAACCAACTTAGGGCGGCCAACTTGAGCAGGATAAATTGGATTTTGTACAGGTTCTGACTTCTTTGTTTGTGCTACGGTTGTCAAACTTATCAGGGAAACCAATGCAAAGAGTTTATAAGCTTTTTTTATCATCTATTTAAAATTGATTCTAATTATTTTTAAAGGTAATTAGATCAAAATTATTATCGTTTAATATTATGTAAAGATTTTATAAAACTTCGGCTACGACGAAGGTACTTCCCCCAACAAAAATTACATCATCTTTAGATGCGTTCTTCTTAGCTTCGCTGAATGCTTCGGTTACAGTCAAGAAGCTTTTACCAACAAGCTTTAGCACTGCTGCCTGTGATCTAAGTTCGTCTGCAGATAGTGCCCGTTCAAGATTAGGACTACAGAAATAGTACGTTGCATGGATAGGCAATTTGGCGAGCACTGACGCAATGTCTTTGTCTTTAACCATCCCAATGACAATATGTAGTTGTTTATATTTTAACCTTAATAGGTTATTTACAACCTCTTTTATTCCTGATTCGTTATGTCCTGTGTCACAAACGATTAAGGGATTATGATCCAATATGTACCATCGACCTTTCAGGCCTGTAAGCTTTTTAACGTTTTTTAGACCTGAGTAGACATGACTATCTCTAAGCTCATATCCGATTTTTTTGAGGACTTCCACTGCTTCTAATACAGATAAAACATTCTTCAATTGATAAGAACCAGTCAAATCCATCTCTAGATTTTCATAGATTAGCTTGCTGCCACGATATACTGAAAGAGAAAGCATATCCGTATCAAATTTTACCTGTGAAATATTCAATACCTGATCAGCAAATCTAATTACAGCGTTACTGATGATTGCTTTTTCTTTGAAAACATCTGCTGTTTCCATATCAAACTCACCAATTATCACTGGTACTTTCTTTTTGATTATGCCTGCTTTTTCGAAGGCTATTTCTTTTAAGGTGTTGCCGAGAAGATAGGTATGGTCGAGACTTATATTAGTGATGACGGACAACTCTGGAGTAATAATATTTGTTGAGTCGAGCCTACCGCCAAGGCCAACTTCGATAATAGCGATATCCACAGAATTTTTCGCAAAATAAGAGAAGGCCATTGCCACCGTTACTTCAAAAAATGACGGACTTATATCATCTAAAATTAGTT
Organism: Pedobacter sp. JCM 36344; assembly: GCF_046546555.1. Lineage (NCBI taxonomy): Bacteria > Pseudomonadati > Bacteroidota > Sphingobacteriia > Sphingobacteriales > Sphingobacteriaceae > Pedobacter > Pedobacter sp. JCM 36344. The sequence continues at coordinate 44,777 of NZ_JBKHKK010000020.1, read as the reverse complement.
GTGTTTGCTCGGTGAAATCTATAACAAATTCCTTACTGATCATTTCCCCATTAATGCGAATTCGCTCTCGAAAATCAACCAGATGAGGTGAGGTATACAGCCCCGTTTTGTAGCCAGCTTCTTGCAATATCGATGCAAGCATATGAGAGGTAGATCCCTTACCATTCGTACCTCCTACGTGTATAGATTTGAACCTATTTTGGGGGTTATCTAGATACTCACATAAGGCGATTGTGTTGTGTAGATCCTTTTTAAATGCGATAGCTCCTACACGCGTAAACATCGGTAACCTGGAATATAAATAATCCAGTGTCTGTTCATAATCCATTACCTAAAAACTTAATAGTCTGGGAAAGTTTATTTCACTTTGAAATTAAATACTACCACTCCAATTTGTATATCGGGCGCCGAGTCTGATGGCGACAATCTGGCGCCCATCAGGGCATCCTTACATTTCTGCCATAATTCGCGATCATTAAGGGTAGTACCCTTAACTCCTGGCGTGGCATTAATCACTGTTCCACTTTTATCAATTCTAATTCTTACTGCAATTTTGCCAGTCTTTTGTCCATCATCTTGTGGAGTAACGAGATTAGTAAATTTCCTAAGTGCGATAGGAGTTTCACCAAAACCTGAGCCTCCTTCACCATAATTATTAGCTAATGGATCTCCGTCTTTGTCTCCCTGATTCCCTGGGGTTGCTGTAGTACCGTCACCACCTCCGGTTCCTTTATTAGTTTTCCCTTTATACAAGGCATTTTGATTTATGACAGGCTTAGATGGCTTATCGTTTGTAGTAGCCGTTGGATTAGAACTCTTGCTGGTAGTCTTGCTGTTTACCTTTACAGCATCCTCGGTGTTTTGTGTCACTATGTCCCTATCGCTAGACTGTTTTGTAGGTTGTTCCTTAGTTGGCTCAGTAGGAACCACTTTATCGGGTGTTTGAATGTTAGCGTTAGGATCAGCTGAAGGCTCCTCTATACTAGTGTAGTCTGTTCCCATACCTTCGGGAGAAGTGCCGTAGTTTACCACCATTCCTCCCATGCCTGTGTCAACAGGGTCAAAGCTTCCAATTACGATAAAAAAGCTCAATATCAATAAAGCACCCATGATACCTGTAGATATTGCGATGGCTTTAGGATAATTGTTTTCTTCTTTTGGATAGGTCATTATTTTTTTCGTTCAGGTTCGACTGCCAGCACAAGTTTTAATCCTAGTTTATTCGCGACATCATATACTACAATTGTATTTTGAATTGAAACCTCACCATCTGCATAAAGTACCACAGACAAATCTGGAGCTGACGCTTTATAGGTCTCCAGGGTAGCTTGTAGGTTTTCAATAGTAGTTGGCTGCTTGTCAATATAATAATTTAAATTTTTATCAATGGATATCGCTACGGTTTTCTGTGGTGATGACTGCTGCCCAGATTCAGATCTTGGTAGGAGTAACTTCACAACTTTAGGATTAACCACAGCAGATGCCAATAGGAAAAACAACATCAAAAAAAACATGATGTCATTCAATGCGGAAGTATGGACCTCCACAGTGCCTTTTTGTCGTTTACGTAAATTCATTATTTTCCTGGCTCCTCAAGTAAATCTATAAATTCAATTGAATCTGTCTCCATCCTTAAAATAATACGTTCCACCATTGCATTTAGTATATGATACAGAACATAGGCAATGATACCTACTATCAAACCCGTTGCTGAGGTGATCATTTTAGTATATAAACCCCCAGAGATTGTACCAATTTCAATTGCCCCCTTAATGGATACCTCATGGAAGATTGTAATTACGCCGATAATTGTTCCGACGAATCCAAGCATTGGGGCAATTCCAGCAATAATACCAAGTATTCCTATATTTTTTTCCAATTTAGAGACCTCCAACTTCCCAATGTTCTCAATAGCTGCCTCTATATCCTTGATAGGGCGTCCAATACGTTTCAAACCTTTTTCTAACATTCTTGACAGCGGAGAATTGTTATTTTTGCATAATGCAATCGCGTTATCTAGTCTACCATCATGGATATACTGCTTAATTTGAAGCATCAGGTTAGACTCCGTTTTAGATGCTTTTCTGATAGTTATATAACGCTCCACAAATATGATGAGGCCTGAGAACGCTAATAGTGCCAGGGGAACCATAACCCATCCACCTTTAAATAGTAAATCTATGAAATGTAGTTCTTCGGGTGCTTGAGTTATCGGTTGCGCTAGATTATTGGCTGTGTCAACAAGTTGGTTTGCCGTATCTGTAACGCCTTGTAATAGTGTGATCATGTTTATATAGGTTTGTATGTGTGTTTATTCTGGAAAATGTATAAGTCTTTATTCTTTAGTTTTTTAATGAGCCACTTGCGGCCTTCTCTGGCGCTTTCTTCATCGCCGAAAGTGGCAATGCTCATTTTGATCCTTTTTTTTCCAGGCATAGAGGGTACGGGCTTCGCTGTAAAGCCTTTCGACTTCATATCCTCTATGTACCAACTGACCTCTTTCCTTGTCAAAGAAGCCCCGATAATTTCCCATGTAGTCGTGTCCTGTGATATCTTTGAATCTTGACTTGCTGTCCGTAGTATTTTGGAAGTACTATCTATACTTTTTGCTGTATTCAAGATTGAATTTGGATCAGAAGTTAACGATGTGTCGATATTAATAGGTAAAACAGGAGAAATTATTGCAGCTTTTACTACAGTTGGTAAAGGTGAGACATTCTTTATCCCAAACAAGCTGGGCTTTAGGAAATAGGCAGCGACAGTACCAATAGCCAATACAACTATAATCACTATTAAAGCTTTTATCCATAAAGGACCGGTAGATGTTGCGTGTTCCTGAGAATGACTCAAAGCATTGATTGTGGACAGACTCGATCCTTCTCTGTCAAAATGCCATATGTTGGCTGTGCCTGCATCAGATTTAAGCTCCGTTATTGTGATTTGTTGATTTTCGCTAAACTCGTCCTCCCTTATCACGGGAAGGCCATAAAATTCGAAGCCGAGATTAACCTCACTTTGTTCTTCTAATGTTAAATTATCATCAGCATATTTGAGCTTTCCCATAGAATCCAGATCAGCTGCATTAGAGATAGCAATTTGCCTATTGATATCATCAACAAAAAGACCAATGTAATATTGAGCAGACTCCGTAGAGATATCTGTAATACCAGAGATATATTTACTAAGGATTACTTTCTCTTTAATTTCTACGCTAAAGCTTAAACTGTATCTTGGAGGTACGAATAGATGGTTTTCAACATCATACCGTCCCGGTATTTTCTTTTTTAAAAACGTACCAAGGCCCTCAATTCCAACTTCCTTGTGAGTTCTTAGTAAATCTGTCAGGTGTGATAAGATATCCATTTTTGTAAAAATAAATTTAAATTCCGTATCAACCAACTATTAATAAAAAACCATTAGAATGAATAACTTATACCTCCAAATACATTTAGGCCTATGGTTTCGTAATACAAATATCGACTATAAGATGAGTTCAATAGGTTGTTAACTTTTGCAAATGCAGAAAATTTATTGTTGATTTTATAATTTGCACCCGCCCCAAGATCGACAAATCCTTTTATTGTAACGACACGTTCCTGAGTAGGGTCTGGAATAAAGTAAGGATTTGCCGGCGCTGAGTTATATACTTTTGCTTTGCTATCGTCTTGTATCAATATTGAACCGGTCAATGTAAGCTCCTTGGTAACATTGAACCACAAATCAGAACTTATCCTTAGCAGAGGTTTGAACCAACTCTGGGTTTCTGAAGCAGGACTGTAATCGTCGAAATTAACCTTACCTGTCCACTTTAGCGCGTCACTAACTTGAACGGAAAGTTCCCCTTCTAGCCCAATTAATTTCATTGAACCAAAATCGTAAATAACATCAAACTTGTTGAATTGATTAAAGTTATTTACAAACAACGGCATATCTTCAATTTTTTTGTGATAGAAGCGAGCCTTATAGCCGAAGCCTGGCCCACCAGTTCCTTTAATACCACCACTGATACTCAATTTTTCAATTGTATTTCTGATATTGATGTTACTGTTTAGAAATGGATTCTCATCAGTAAACTGCTTCAAGGAATTTCTATTCACGTCTCCTTTAACCTCTCCAAAAATCTGTAAATAGTCAGGTATCAATGTAAAATCCGCGGTCACTGCAGGGAAAATACGCGTTGAAGAAAATGCTCCAAATTCTTGGATGAAATTTATTCCGGCATTAATCTTTACACCATTGGCCTGCAACCTTATGTACGGGTTTAGTTTGAAGAGATTGTTGCCAACCGAAGTTGATGAATCTTTTGTGCTACCAAATTCAGCCGATGAAGAGAGCCCTAGATTGAAACTACTAATTCTCTTGTTTAGATAGCCATTTAAAACTATCGAATTTTCAGTTGCGTTGTATTTATCACTCCACACATAGCCATTAACTTTAGCCGCGTAACTTAATGCGTCTGGGTCATCAGTGAACCTGTTCACAATTTCAGCCTCTGCTTCTACAAAATTTAAAACTTGTTTTTGTGGATTGGGATTGAATGTTGGGTTGTTTTTGTCAAGCCCGTAAAAATATAGTCCATTACGTTGGAAGTTTATGCGGCCGTTTAAGGTATACATATCACCGGTTGTTCTTCCAAATGCTCCCAATTTCTGTTGATCCGATTGTTGTTTATTTAATTTTCCAGACTGGCTGAAATGCTGAAAAAATGCGCCAGCTTGCAAACCAGGATCGTCACCTATGTTAATGTAAGCTTCTCCAAAAATAGTTTTTGCACTTCCGAACCCACCCTTAACATAGTTATTTATAAATTCATGCTGTTTTTCATCTGCCACTTGTTGAGCCTGTAATTTATTAATATCAGAGTTTAATTCAAGCTTACGATCAGTAAGACTGTAATTAAACTTTGCCTTATAAGTCTTAACATCGTTCAAATCAGGGCTACGTCTAAGTTTCACAGCTTCTGCGAGTATTGGTTTGTAAGGCCTTACGACCTCTATTTCTTCTGTAACAGCTTTTTCCTCAGTTTTCTTTTCCGTTGTTTTCGTGTCCTGAGCTTTCAAGTCGAAAGAAACGGCCGCTAATAATAAAACAGTTGTATATATTATTCTAGTCAATTTCATGTTGATCTTCTATTTGATTTTTTGCAATTTTTCTTTAGCTATTGGAACGATGTCGTCCTTTCCGTCATAGTTATCAATAATACTTAGTAGTGTACTCTTAGCTTGTAAATTGTCCTTGAGCGCTACATAGTTGTCTGATAACAAAATGAATGACATAGCTACCCAATAATCGTAGGATGGCATATTATTTATAAGATCAAAACAAGTTTTGGTAGAGGTTTTATAATCTTTTTTAGCATACTGTACCGCGGCAAGGTTATATTTCGCTTCCGCTGCAGCTACCGTTTTAGTGCTATTAACTACGTTATTAAAAGCCTTAACTGCCATTGCTGTATCTGCTTTGAGTAAATAGGCTTTACCAGCATACAGGTCGGCACTGTTTTTCTCTTCTTCAGAGCCTTTTTCAGACTCTTTAATCAATTTTACGTACTTAACAATATCGTCAGGCATGTTTAAAGCATCATATGCTCTTAATAAATTATTTAGTGCAAAGCTGTAATGAACTTTATAATCTGCAGTTGTTTCTAGTCTCTTAAGATAAACGATGGCTTCGTTATATTTTTTTTGATCAAGGAACAGTTTCGATATACCAACTAAGGATCTTTCAGTATAGTCGCTCGTCCAATCATTGAGAATGTACTCATAGTCAGGAATTGCTTCTAAAGGTCTACCGAGCTGAACTAAAGATTCTGCTCTAACAAACTTTGCCTCTTTATTGTGAATCGCCTTGGGGAATTTGTCAAAATAAGCATTTACCGCTTCGAAAGCGCCTTTAAAATCGCCTTTTAAGTACCTGTTGTTAGTTGCTTGGAATACAATGTTGTCTTGCTCTGCAACTGAATAGTTTCCAATTGGCGTTGAGTTTGCGTACGTAATGAAACCTTCGGAATCACCTCTATCCACATAAATATTCTTGATGGATTCAAGTGACTGCTTTGCCTCCTCGGTGCTTGCATATTCTCTAATGACCTTTTTGAATGATTCTAATGCTTCGTCATCTTTGTCTTGGTTGTACTGAACTAAACCAATTGTCACCAAAGCTCTAGGTACATAACTGCTGTTCGGATACTTACTTACTAAAGTGATCAGGTCTGACTTAGACTTATCAAAATCGCCTTTATTAAAATATGTATAGGCAGTTTCAAATCCTGCGTCATCAGCATAATTTGAATTTGCGAATTTTTTCAACAAATCCTCCATAGTGGCGATTTTTGCATCGTTCTGATTTTCCAATCCCTGAATCATACCGCGTTGAAAAAGTGCATAATCCTCACCAGTTGATCCATTTAAAATAATCTTATTGTAATTAGTCAGCGCATTGCCATAGCTTTTACTAACAAAGTAGGAATCGGCTAACCTGACAATTGCATCGTTTATTGTTTTCTGATCTCTATCATTACCGTTTAGGAACTTTTCAAAGTAATTTGCTGCTTTGCTATACTTTTCATCCTCAAAAGCGGAGTAGGCCAGGGCATAGTTAGCAAAGTTGTAAACACCCGTTTTTTTAGCCCCTGGCATATCCAGGAAAGTCTCAAAATGACTGACAGCTTCTCCAAACTTTCTCAATTCGTAGGATGCTTCAGCTTTCCAATAAGTATTTAAAGCCAAAATTTCGGCATCTTCAGGAAACTTATCCGATCTAAGAAACATGGATAATGCATTTGGAAATGCGCGTTCGTTATAGAACTCTAATCCTCTGAAGTAAGTTACCTTTTGGTAAGCCTCCTTCGCTTCGGCTGATTTATTCTGTATAGGTTCAAGAATATCAATAGCTGCCTGGTAATTTTTACTTGTCAATAAGATCTCGCCAAGTAAAGTTTTGGTCTCATTGATTTTACTTGAGGTAGGAAACTGTTTTAAAAAATTTTGCGTCGCTTCTAAGGCTTGCTGATTAAAATCCAGTTCGTAACTTAATCTGGCGTAGTTTATCCATGACTCTTCCTGTACAATCTTATCGAAGTCCAATCTTGATGCTCTGAAGAAAGCGCTCCTTGCTCTCTCCTTACTCTTCAGCTCAATGAATGAGCGCCCGAGAGTATACATTCCACTTTGTAAATAGACATCATCAGTATTTAGCTTTTCCAAAACGTTAATAGATTGAGTATATTTTTTCAATTGGAAAAGAGAATAACCATATTGATAGGTAAACAGGTTATTTTGAGTGTTTGACTTATCCTTTTGATAAAATTCAGCAAAATATTTTTCTGCATTTTGATAATCAGATTTAGCAAAGTACGAAGCGGCGATCAGACTCAACATCTCAGCTTCGTACTGCTGTTTTGAAGTTTTTAGAATTGGAATAGCGTAACTCAGAACATCGTCGTACCTCTCATCCAGATAATACATTGATGTAATGTAATAAGGATAGCTTGACTCATAGGTTGGCGACCCTTTTAACTTTTCAAAATTACTAAGCGCGGTTTTATACTCTTTGTTAAGGTAATTAATATAGGCGAAGTAGTATGTGGCACTTTCTTGGAATTGGGAATCGTCTTTTTTCACAGCTTCAAAAAGAGGTTCTGCTTTCTCTATATTTTTGAGGTTAAAATACGAATAACCCTGTTTAAATTGATATTCTAGCCGTTGCTTTGCAGAAAGAGAGGATGGATCGGTTTTTTCGAACCATTCTAAAGCCTTCTGATAATTCTTTTGGCCAAAATATGATTTGCCAACATGAAAATATGCCAATTTGGTGTTGGAGTTTAAAGGGTATTCTTTTATAAAGTTTTGAAATAGGCTTTCAGCGTCACTATTTCCAAGTTCTAACGCACATACTGCAGTATAAAACTTTGCATTTTCTTTTAATAGGGAAAGTTCAGCGTTGCTTTCTTGTTGTGCGCCGGGTTTTTCGCGTATGCTTTCAACTAGTCTAAATTGTTGTGCTGCAGCAACATATTTCTCGTTGTGCAAAAGCTCTAATCCGACTTGATAATTTTTATTAAGGGTTACTAACTTGCTGCTCTGCGCGTACGTAGCCGTAAAGCCGCTTGCTAATAACAGCGGAATAAAAAAGATTTTTTTCTGCATTTTGATTTCAAATATGGTTGGTACTAATATAAAAATACTATTATGTCTTATTAACAGAAGAAATTAACATCTGTTGATAACAAAGAGTTAAACGAAAAGAAAATAGAAATGTTATAGAAAAGATTAATCCCTTTGGGAAGCGAGAAGATATAAAACAGCCATTCTTACAGCCACTCCGTTCTCAACTTGTTCAAGAATAATGGATTGTTTACTGTCCGCTACATCACTCGTAATTTCAACCCCTCTGTTTATCGGACCTGGATGCATGATAATAATTTCCTTATCTAAGCTGTCAAGAATTTGCTTATTAAGTCCATACATCATTGCATATTCTCTTAATGATGGAAAGTATTTAATATCTTGTCGTTCCAATTGGATCCTGAGCATATTTGCGACATCGCACCAATTTAATGCTTTCATAAGATTATGTTCGACTTTGACTCCTAAGGATTCGATATGTTTAGGAATTAAAGTTGTAGGTCCACAAACCATAACTTCAGCACCGAGTTTTTGAAGGCAAAGGATATTTGAAATTGCCACTCTTGAATGAAGGATATCTCCAACAATTACGACTTTCTTTCCGGCTACATTACCAAATTTCTGACGTATTGAGTAAGCATCCAATAAAGCTTGAGTTGGGTGCTCGTGCGCTCCATCTCCAGCATTAACAATTTGCGCGTCTATATGCTTACTTAGAAAAACGCCAGCACCGGCATAAGGATGACGCATCACAACCATATCAACCTTCATTGCAAGTATGTTGTTAACCGTGTCAACCAAGGTTTCTCCTTTACTTACAGAAGATGAGGAAGCTGCAAAATTTACTACATCTGCCGAAAGTCGTTTCTCAGCAAGTTCAAAGGAGAGCTTTGTGCGTGTTGAATTTTCGAAAAAAATGTTCGCAATTGTAATGTCTCTCAAAGAAGGAACCCGCTTTATGGGTCTGTTAATCACATTCTTAAAGTTATCAGCAGTCTCAAAAATCAATTCAATATCATTTCGGTTGATGTCTTTAATGCCCAAAAGATGTCGTGTTGATAGTTTTTCTACTGTCATATTATTTGTTTGTTTCTGAGATTAAAATCACCTTATCTTCTCCCTCTGTTTCCTTCCAACTAACTTTTACATGTTGTGAGTGTAGACTATCTACCTGTTGACCGATATAGTCTGGCTCAATAGGGAGCTGTCTCGAAAATCTCCTGTCAATTAAAATTAATAGTTCCACTTTAGCAGGTCGGCCATATGCTAGTAATGCGTCCATGGCAGATCTGATGGTTCTACCTGTCCAAAGTACATCGTCAATGAGAATCACATTTTTTCCTTCAATAATAAAATCGATCGTATTGCTACTAGCAGAAACTAGCCCGTCCTTACGCCTAAAATCGTCTCTAAAAAAAGTGATGTCTAAATTTCCCTTCTTGATTGTTTGATTTTCGATGATAGCCGAAAGCTCTTGCTGAACCCTGTCAGCAAAAAAACTACCTCTTGGCTGGATACCAATTAAAACAGTATTAGAAAAGTCATTGTGATTCTCAATTAATTGGTGACAAAGTCTCTTAATTGTGATTTGGAATTTTTGTCCGTCTAGCAGAGTTCTTTTTTGCATTGACTAATGATTAGGCAAATATAAAAAATGGAAATGAATTATTGGCACTTGTTTCTATATTTTATGTTTATAAAACCCTGCGTTCTTAGCTAATTTATCGGTCTGTTTTTGAACAAGGCAAAGTCTTTCTTGGGTTTAAAAGTTCAAAATGCCTCACTAAAGCCTCAATGATTCTTTTTTGAAAATTCAGTAAACTTATAAACAAAAAAGCCCCTCAACTTGAGGGGCTTTCTAATATATTGAATTAAAGATTAGCTTTTCTTAGCTTTGCTTTCTTCACCTTCCATTTGTTGTTTTAATTGTGCGAGCACCCCTAAGTCACCTAATGTAGATTTTTCAACAGAATCTTTAACTTTCTTCACTGCATTACTTGAAGCTTTAGCTTCTTTTTTCTTGCTAGCTCTTTCTTCGGCAACTGCTTCAGCTTTGGCTTCTTCCCATATACGAGCATGAGACACAACGATACGTTTAGCATCTTTGTTGAATTCAATGATTTTGAAGTCATTGGTTTCTTCAGCTTTGATAGTGGAACCATCTTCTTTAGTCATATGTTTAGTTGGTACAAAACCTTCTACACCGTATGGTAAAGCAATAACAGCACCTTTATCGGTAACTTTAACAACTGTACCCTGGTGGATTGAATCTAACGTAAAGATAGTCTCAAAAGTATCCCAAGGGTTTTCCTCAAGTTGTTTGTGCCCTAAGCTTAATTTACGGCTTTCAACATCTAATTCAAGAACAACAACATCTAATCTTTCACCAACCTTAGTGAATTCATTAGGATGGTTTACTTTTTTAGACCACGATAAATCAGAGATGTGAATCAATCCATCAATACCTTCTTCGATTTCAACAAATACACCGAAGTTAGTCATGTTTTTGACCACTGCAGTATGCTTACTTCCAATAGGATATCTTTCTGCCACATTTTGCCAAGGATCCTGAGTTAATTGTTTGATACCCAAGCTCATTTTGCGCTCGTCTCTATCTAAGGTCAAAACTTCGGCTTCAATCTCATCACTAACTTTCAAGAATTCCTGCGGACTACGTAGATTTTGTGACCATGACATTTCTGAAACGTGGATCAAACCTTCAACACCTGGGATGATTTCTAAGAAAGCACCATAATCAGCAACAGTAACAATTTTACCTTTTACTTTAGACCCAATCGCAAGGTTAGTATCTAAAGATTCCCACGGGTGAGGAGTCAATTGTTTTAAGCCTAAAGCAATACGTTTTTTCTCATCATCGAAATCAAGGACAACAACGTTGATTTTCTCGTCTAAGCTCAAAACTTCTTTCGGATGCTCTATGCGGCCCCAAGAAATATCAGTGATGTGAAGTAAACCGTCAACACCTCCCAAATCAATGAATACACCGAAATCAGTAATGTTTTTAACCGTTCCTTCCAATATTTGACCTTTTTCTAGTTTAGATACGATTTCAACTTTTTGGCTTTCCAAGTCATCCTCAATAAGGATTTTGTGAGATACAACAACGTTTTTGAATTCGTGGTTAATCTTAACGACTTTGAATTCCATTGTTTTACCCACATATACATCGTAATCGCGGATAGGTTTAATGTCAATTTGAGAACCTGGTAAGAACGCCTCAACACCCATGATGTCAACAATAAGACCACCTTTCGTACGGCTTTTTACAAATCCGTTGATGATTCTATCATTATCAAGGGCTTCGTTAATAGTCTCCCATGATCTCTGAGTTTTGGCTCTTTTACGAGATAAAATCAATTGGCCGTTAGCATCTTCAGGAGCTTCCACGAAAACGTCAACTGTGTCACCAACTTTTAAATCAGGGGTATCGCGAAACTCTGATGTAGAGACTAAACCGTCAGATTTAAATCCAACATTTAATACTACGTCTTTGTTGTTTATTGAAACAACAATACCGCTAATAATTTCACCTTGAGTGATTTGATTGAAAGTATCGGTATACATATCTTCAAACTTTTTACGGTCTTCATCACTGTAATTTCCGAATGCTTTGTCGTCCGCATCCCAGTCAAAATCTTGATCTGGAGTCGCTAATGACGATTTGATCTGCTCGATAGACACTGAATCAGCTTCAGATTCAATCGTTTCTTTCTCAACCAGACGAGCGTCTGCGCCTTGTAGTTCGGCTGTTTTTGCCTCTAGTTCTTTTTCTGCTACTTGTTTTTTAGCCATTAAAATTAAATCTCCTTTGTTCCCGTTAGGGACAGCAAAGATAGAAATTAATATTTTTAATCGGAAGATTTTTTTGAAATCTTCTTGATATTGAACCAATTGTCTCAGGATGGAAGATACTAGCTGCTATAGTTTCAATTTACACCAAATATTCTTCTGTGTAAAGCGCAATTATCGACGGAAAGCGTCGAAGATTTCAAAAATGAAGGAACTGTCAGTTGTGTTTATAGATTTGCCATCCAACAAATAACCAAATGAAAAAAATAAAGATTACGGAGTCCATCACATCAAGAGATGAATCACTTACGAAATTCTTGAGGTCGACTAGCAAGTATCCTTTATTAACTATGGAAGAGGAGGTAATTCTCTCGCAAAAAGCGAAGCAGGGAGACATGAAAGCTAGAGACAAGATTGTATTATCCAACGCTCGATTTTTGGTATCAATAGCCAAAAAATATCAGTACACAGGATTGCCTTTGATGGACCTAATATCTGAAGGACAGTTTGGCTTGATAGATGCTGTCAACCGATTTGATGAAACAAAAGGATTTAAGTTAATTTCATTTGCAGTCTGGCACATCCGGCAACATATACACAAGTTCATATACGCTCAACAAAAGATGATTCGGCTTCCCGCTAATCAATTAATCATAGGATCGAGAGTGAACCGTCTAACACAGCAGTTGGAACAAATCCTAGAGCGTTCTCCTACTCAGACCGAACTGATGGAATCCTCGGACCTAACAATTGCTCAAATTAAAGATAGCGTCACAAATCCAAGTACTGTTCTATCAATTGATAAGATTACCAATCCTGACAGCGGAGGTCGACTAATGGATGTTCTTGAGAATAAGAACACACCTAAAGCCGATTACAATCTGGAGCTGGAATCTAATCAAATCAATCTTGATAGGTTGTTTAAGATTCTTCCATTAAGGCAAATGAAAATTGTTCAGCATTTTTTCGGAACTAATGGATTTAGCCACCTTACTCTAGAAGAGATTGCAGAAACAGTTGGATTAAGTAAAGAGCGAACACGGCAAATAAAGGATGATGGTATGAAACGCCTTTCCGCCGCCGTTAAAATTACAGGGGTACTACGAAGCTAGTAGAAACATATGCTAAAAGACCGTCTGTAGACAACAGACGGTCTATGCCAAAGTGTGAAAAATGACTACTTAATAGCTTTCTTTTTCTCGACAGCCTTTGGTGTAATAGTTGACCCTTTCTTGTGAGATTTTTCTTTTTTCATTACCGGTTTAGTTTTTGTTGCAGGAGTCTGTGCAAAGGCACCAAACGTTGTAGCAAATAGTGCTAAGGCTAAAATTGTTCTTTTCATTTTCTTAATTTACTAGTGGTTAATTGTTGAATCAAAGTTGCGAACCAAACATGAAGAAATGATGAAGAATGAATTTTTAAGTTATAAAGGAAAGAAAGAGCTTTGTCCCCACATCTTTCTGCGAACTGATAGAAAGATTTATATTATGAAAAAGTGCGATACTCTTAACAATGGACAAGCCGAGGCCGTGACTGTCTTTCTGTATTGAGTCAAAATTCTCAAATCTGTTGAAGGCATTCTTTAATGTTTCCGCTTCCATACCAATTCCTGTATCCGTAATAGTGACAGTAAAGCCACTCTTATTGCGTTTGGCTTCTACCACAATTTCGCCGTCGTTTACATTGTATTTTATAGCATTATTGATAATATTCATGACCAACGTATGAAATAGTGATTGGTTACCATAAAATGTAAAGTCTTCATCGATCTTAGTGATAAAAGTAAGTCGCATCATTAATAGTCTGTATTCCAGATCCTCTTGCACTCCACTAATAGTTTCTCTAACAGATATAATGTCTTTTTTTACGAATTGATTATTTTCAACTTTTGATATAAGTAATAGACTATTGATTATGGACTTCAGTCGCCCTAATGTTCTCAAACAGGCGAACAGTTTGTTTTCACCTTCCTCGCTTAGCGTTTCCTTGTCAAGTATGTTTTCTAACCGGCTGTTTAAAATGGAAATCGGAGTTAGTAACTCATGCGAAACATTACCTATAAATTCTTTTTCAGTTACCAGCAGACTTGTCATTTTCTTCATTAGCGCACTGATACTCTGGTCAAGAATCTTGAAATCCTGCGTGCTGGTTGCTATTGGGTGATAATTGAAGTTTTGTGGATCATTAACTTTATTAATTTTTTGATCAACGATTTTATAGAATGGATTTAGTAAGAATTTGGTAAACGTTAAATCAGCTAAAAGTGTAAGTGCCACCGCAATTACCAAAATAAAAAAGGTGTAAATAGATATGGTTTCATCGAGTTGAGATACTGAAGACATTGTTTCGCCCAGTTCCAACTGATAGTGATTGCCACCATATATAAATGTTGTTACTAATATTTGATAATCTTCTTCATGACCTTCAATACTTCGCGAGTCTGCAATAAAGTATGCAGACTGGCTAACTTTTGCTGGTTCAACCTGCTGAAGAATTATATATTCTTCCTTCAACATATTATAGTCGGTATAAGTTCCTCGCTTTGTTAACAAGTCATTAATCTCAACATTAGAAAGATTAGAAACTAATTTATCTTTTTTTTGTAGTAGCCGTTGTTGGATATGCCTGATCGAGATCCGATTAATAGAAAACAAGATTGCAACTCCAAGAATCGTTATAACAGCCACCTTTGTCAAGGTATTGTATAAGGCTAGCTTTACCTGGAGTTTCATTAGTTTACAGCTTGATTCGGTAACCTATGCTTCTTACCGTTTCGAACCATTCGATTGTTGCATGAATTGAAAGTTTTTTTCGAAGATTTTTGACGTGCACATCCACAAAATTCGAATCTGAATTTATTTCCAAAATGTCACCCCAAACATGTTCAGTAAGATTATTTCTCGAGATCACGCGATTCTTATTTAAAACAAGATAGTTGAATATTTCAAATTCTTTATTAGTAAGATTAAGATCGTGTTCACCAAAGCTCACTTTGTGACTTTTGATGTCTAATACAAATCCCTTGACCTCTACCTCATTGTTAACAAGCTTATGTCTTCTACGAGTGATGGCATGTATTCTTGCTAATAATTCTATCAAGGAAAACGGCTTGGGTAAATAGTCATCCGCTCCCGCCTCAAGCCCCTTTACTCTATCATCCACATCTCCTCTCGCTGTTAGAATTATAACTGCATCATCCCGCTCTAAGTTGCTTTTTAACTGGGCTAGTAATTCTAGTCCGTCCCCACCTGGCAGGCTAAGGTCTAGCAAAATGAAATCATAACTATTGACAAAAATCTTTTCCTCGGCTGATTTTTTTTGCCAGGCGTGCTCAATTACATACCCTTCCTTTCCTAAAAATTCAGCCATTTCTAAAGCCAATGTCTTTTCATCCTCAACAATTAATATCTTCATAAAGATGGATTTTCAATCATAATGGAGCCCTCTAAAAAGTTGGCAAATCAAAAAATTTCACCGCATAATTATGAAAAAGCAGCTCTTCTAAATTAAATCTAGCAACGGTCGGTTGTGACGTTTGACTTGTAATTCCTAATGTACCTAGAATTTGCAAAAAATGAAAACGCTTTAGTCTTTTAGATGTACACTAACCTCAGTCATTGCGAAGGCCAGTTGCTCAGTCGGGCTTAAGTCCGTATTGTCTAAAATGATGGCATCATCTGCTCTAACTAGTGGGCTAACGAGCCTAGTGGTATCCGCATAATCCCTGTGTGCAAGGTTTTCAAATACATCTTCTAAAGAGGTTTCGAGGTCTCCTTTGCTTTGTACCTCCTTAAATCGCCTTTCTGCTCTTATCTTTGGGTCAGCGGTCATAAATAGTTTAACCTGTGCATCCCTAAAAACGGTGGTTCCTATGTCACGTCCGTCCATTACGATATTTTTAGATTTTCCCATTCTCTGTTGTTGCTTAACCATTTCTTTACGAACCAGTTTGTTTGCAGAAACATAGCTTACGCTTTCGGACACCGGCATCTGGCGAATTTCTTCAGAAACTTCCTCACCATTCAACGTGATATGAGACTCATAATCTCGAGAATGGAAATTTAGCTCGATGTGGTGTATGGCATCATTCACTTGTTCTTCATTCTGAACGTCAATGTTGTTTCTTAAAAAATAAAGTGTAACAGCCCGGTACATCGCACCTGAATCTATATAAATAAAGTCAAGTTGTTTTGCAAGAGCCTTTGCTAAGGTACTTTTTCCACAAGATGAATATCCGTCAATCGCTATTACCAGGTTCTTTCTCATATAAACCAAAGATAAAAGTTTATTTTTACGAAATGTTACCGGATAGAGAAGATATAATCAAGTCAGTAATTTTTAAAACATCAAGAAGCGGAGGAAAGGGCGGACAAAACGTCAACAAGGTTTCCAGCAAGGTTGAGCTCGTGTTACACATTCCATCGGCTCCGTTTTTTAATGACCAGGAGAAAAGCCTTTTACTTGAGAAACTGTCTACAAGACTGGATACCGAAAACAACCTTCATGTAGTTTCTCAAGAAGACAGGAGTCAGTTACTAAACAAAGAAAGGTGTATTGTAAAAATGATTTTCTTGCTGAAATCTGCCTTGAAATTGAAGAAAAAACGTATGGTAACCAAGACTCCAAAATCTGTAATCAGAAAACGCCTTGAGAATAAATCTATTGTTTCTGACAAAAAGGGTTTAAGAAAGAAGCCGCAAATAGATAGCTAACGATTAGTTGAACCTATAATACATGCTGATCGCACCCCATTGATGTGCTCTCGCACTACTCTCAATTTCTTTTGTTTTAAAGATCACGCCAAAATCAACAGTAAAGCGCTGTGAACTATAATTAAATCCTATTTGTTGGGCAAAAACAATAGGCTTCGCGTCAAAAGTAATAGGACTATTGTTTTTAAATATGCTGCCCTGCACAGTGGCGTCGTAGGCAACAAAATTCAATTGCGGCTTAGCGTAGAAAAAAATCTCGCTAGGAACAAGTCCTTTAGTCTTGACGTTATTTCCAATAGATGCGTTTAGATAAGAGGAATTAAAGAGTTGATTGATACTACCTGCCCTGAACAATATCCCTGCACCTGCTCCGCTAAATGTTGTCCCGGCGTTTGCGTAGCCTTCGAAAGAGATGTCTGCTGCATTGTCTACCAAACGATGAATCAATTTAGTGTACAGAACTGACAGATTGATTGCAACCTCATCTCTAATTTGATATTCCCAGCCGGCAAGCTCATAAAAACCTACAGTGTTGTGTAACAACTCCTGACCATCTTCTGCAAGAGAACTAGGGCCTACGGTGCCAATCTCCGCTGATACCTTTAAAACACTTTCGTCCAACTTAAACCAGCTAAGACCTCCCCCTGCATACAGATACCCGGCGAACGGTCTATCTTGGGTTGCAGGATTGGGCGCGTAACCAGAAATCGGATTGTAAATTTTCTGACCTACAGAAATTTCATAGATCTTTTTTTCTATGCCAGCTTTTAATTTCGCCTGATCCACAGCTCTTCTAAAGTTTATGAATATTCCATTGGTATAATAACGATCAGACCCTTGGGCTAGATAAGAATCATTTTCACTTTTAAATCCGAATTCACTCTTAAAATTTTGTGAATAAACATTGCCTGCGGCAAACAAGAGAAAGACGAAAATATTAAAAGTGTATCTTTTCATTTTTAGAACGTATAGCCTAGGCTAATACCACCAAAGTAAGGTATAAAATTATCTTTGTTAAATATAGGTGTGATCCCTGCTCTAAAAGAAAAACCACTATCAATCGGCTGAACTCTATAAGCAAAACTCATAGTGCCTAGAACGCCGTTAGAAGACCCATCTTCAAATAAAAAGTCATCGCCAAATTGAATATTAACGGTTGCTATCGTAGCACCCAATCCAATCTCAAAAAACTTATTTCCTTTTCCTAAAAGGTAGTTTAAAGACAAGGGAATAGTCGTTATCTTGTCTCCATTAACAGCGAAGTAGCCAATTCCAGCACGTCCGCCTAATCCATCCCTGCGGTTCCCAAAACGACTATCATAATTAGCAGTAAAAATTAGCCCTTGCCCGCCCAGTTCTATAAACACATTTTGGGCACGCTTTATTTCCTGCGCATTTAATTTAAGACAAGTCAAGCTTGACAGAATGCTTATAGCTAATAAAATTTTTTTCATTTAGAGAGTTTGTTGGTTCCTTCAATATTATGCAAAATAATTTTAGTTTGCAACTACACTTTGCTTGACGGTAAGGTCATGAGCGTTATTAACCTTATCTTTAGTCAGCGCCAGTTCAATTACTTCCTTCATCTCTGATACGTAATGAAAACGCAAGTCTTTGATGTAGCTTTCTTTGATCTCCAAAATGTCTTTTCTGTTGGATTTACAGAGGATAATATCTTTTATATCTGCACGTTTCGCCGCAAGTATTTTTTCTTTGATACCACCTACAGGAAGTACCTTACCTCTAAGCGTAATTTCGCCGGTCATTGCCAAATTGGATTTTACTTTGCGTTGAGTAAATGCCGAAGTTAATGCAGTTAGCATAGTAATACCAGCAGATGGCCCATCTTTAGGAGTAGCTCCAGCTGGGACATGAATATGTATATCACGCTGATCAAAAAGCAGATGATCGATACCAAATACCGCAGCGTGGGCACGCAAATAGGCAAGCGCAATAACCGCCGATTCTTTCATCACATCTCCAAGATTCCCAGTAAGCGTAAGTTTTCCTTTACCCGGACTTAAGCTTGCTTCGATAAATAAAATATCTCCACCAACAGAGGTCCATGCCAGCCCTGTAACCACACCTGCCACTTCATTTCCCTCATAAAGATCTTTGTCATATATTGGAGCACCTAAAATACGTTCAATATCGTCAATGGTAAGTATGGGTTCATAACTCTCCTCCATAGCTATTTTTGTAGCAACTCCCCGAACAAGAGACCCTATTTTCTTTTCTAATCCACGTACACCAGACTCTCTGGTATAATCTTCAATAACCTTTTCAATAAGGTTGTTTTTCAAGACAATGTCCTTAGTCTTTATGCCATGCTGTTCCTTCTGTTTAGGCAGAAGGAATTTTTTAGCAATTTCTATTTTCTCTTCAATAGTATATCCATTTACTTCAATAATCTCCATACGATCCAGTAATGCGGGTTGAATAGAACTCAAAGAATTTGCCGTAGCAACAAAAAGAACACTTGAAAGATCATAATCGGTTTCGACATAATGATCATTGAAAGCATTGTTCTGTTCAGGATCTAAAACTTCCAATAAAGCAGAAGATGGATCGCCACGTTGATCTGAGCCGACTTTGTCAATCTCATCAAGTACAAATACAGGATTAGCTGCTCCAGCTTTTTTAATAGACTGAATAATTCTTCCTGGCATTGCTCCGATATAAGTTTTTCTGTGGCCCCTGATTTCGGCTTCGTCTCTGATGCCGCCTAGTGCCATTCTTACGTATTTACGATTTAATGCCTTTGCGATTGACTTCCCTAAAGAGGTTTTACCAACTCCCGGAGGGCCCACTAAACAAATGATTGGCGCTTTCATATCTCGTTTCAGTTTTAAGACAGCCAAATATTCGATAATACGTTTTTTTACTTTCTCTAGCCCAAAGTGATCCTTATCAAGGATGCGTTGAGCACGCTTTAGGTCGAAATTATCTTTTGTGAAATCATCCCAAGGTAGATCCAGTAGTAATTCCAAATAATTAATCTGGAGGGAATAGTCCGGAGCAGCTGGATTCATTCGGCCAAGTTTATCTAGCTCTTTATTAAAATGCTCCTTCACATGTATAGCCCATTTTTTCTTACGGGATCGCAATTGTAGCGCCTCATATTCCAAATCAGATGAATTTCCGCCCAATTCTTCCTGGATAGTCTTCAACTGTTGATTCAAAAAATAATCACGCTGCTGCTTGTCAAGATCTGTGCGAACTTTTGATTGAATCTGATTCTTCAACTCCAGCATTTGTAATTCTAGCGTAAGCAATTCCATAACCATAGTTGCACGCTCACGCAAATTTGTCATTTCCAACATTTTCTGTTTGTCAGAAACGTCAGCATTCATGTTGGAAGATATAAAGTTGATAAGAAATGACGTACTTTCAATGTTTTTTAAAGCGATTCCAGCTTCGCTTGGAATATTGGGCGATAATTGTATGATTTGAGAAGACATCTCTTTTATAGATGCAATCAGTGCTTTAAATTCCTTGTCCGCCTTATTTTTAGATTCAGTAAATTTAATGATGCTCACCTTGATGTAGGGTTCAGACTGAACTTCCTCAATTAAGCGGAAACGTTGTTTACCCTGAATGATCACAGTAGTGTTCCCATCAGGCATTTGCAACATCTTTATAATGTGCGCAACTGTGCCCACATTATTTAACTGATCGAACGTGGGATCTTCAATAGATACATCCTTTTGTGAAACGACACCAATGATCTTGTTCCCTTTGTAAGCCTCCTTAATCAATTTTATCGACTTATCCCTTCCAACGGTGATTGGAATTACAACTCCTGGAAAAAGGACGGTATTTCTTAAAGGGAGTATTGGCAATATTTCAGGTGTATCCTCGTTATTCATTTCATCTTCGTCTTGTTGAGACATTAATGGAAAGAATTCTGTGTCTTCATTTATAATGGGTAGTGCGTTGCTAAAATCAAATTGATCTTGTTTGCTCATTAAGTATTTCTTTAAATTTTTAACGACAATCTGACAGCCGTCATTTCCTATATTACTATTTTAATATAGATTTATCATATTTTCAACTCCTGTGCCAAAATTGGTCTAACCTTTTTTTGTATGTTAAAAAGTCAGGTCAAAAATATTTATTCCAAACGAGATCATAATTTAACAAAGCTAGCGTTGATACAGAATAATTATACCGGTACGATAGTTGACTATTTGCATCTTTTCCGATAACTTAAAAATAGTTTCAACGATTATTAGGGTATAAGGGCAAAACTAAATATATTTATTTCTTATTAAGTAAAAATTAATGATCTATTTCAAACAGACCGCTTTATTATTTTTTGTTTTAATCACGGGGCAAACGATTGCTCAAACTGGTAATTATGATAAGCTTGGCTTCCAGGCCCTAATGATGAAAGGGGATTTTAAAGCTGCGGTTTCTCAACTAGAAAAAGCTGACGTCAAAGATCCCAATAATGCCAATGTTTTGAAAATGTTAGGGTATTCGTACTACCAGTCAGGTAATTTTGAAAATGCTGTATCTACCTACAGCAGATACATCGCGTTAAAGCCAGCGGATTATTCTGCTTATTATTATA
Source organism: Pedobacter sp. JCM 36344 (assembly GCF_046546555.1). Classification (NCBI taxonomy): domain Bacteria; kingdom Pseudomonadati; phylum Bacteroidota; class Sphingobacteriia; order Sphingobacteriales; family Sphingobacteriaceae; genus Pedobacter; species Pedobacter sp. JCM 36344. The sequence goes on along the minus strand of NZ_JBKHKK010000020.1, from coordinate 23,553 downwards.
GAGGGAAGGCACGTTTAAACGTTGCTAACGATCCACGTGAATCATTGAGTCAAATGAGAGATAATTTTTATTTGTCATCAGTTAAGGATTTTACCAAAGCAATTGAATTGAATGGTGAAGAAGATTCGCAGCTACTGCAAAATCGTGCGCTGGCCTACAAGGATTACGCAATCTATAAATCTTATAAGATTAAGAAAGCCGTTGACAAAACAGCTTGTATCGCCTTGTTCAATAACTCTGTAACAGATTTTCAAAAAATTCTAGTTCTTCAACCTCAACGTACAGATATCACCAGTTTGGTTTCCTATGTTAAAGCACAGATATCAAGCCTAAAATAACTATTTAAATTTCCCTTCGATCAGATAATTCTTTGTCGAAAGAAATTTGATATTTTGTTGCTTTTTCACGCGATATAAGCTATCAGCAACATAAATTAAGCTATCTACAGAGTCATATAGCATATTCTTGTTTTGTATAACAATTGATATCTTGTAAACCTGGCCCTTACGCAGCTTAACCGTTACTTCTCGAACTGTGACCTTGTCATTTTCGGATAAATAGGTTTCCATCGTATCCATTTTGGAGACTATAAAAAGTCCTTTCCAGGATGCCCGATTGATGTCCGCGTCACTAAAAGCACTTAATTCATGCTTCCAATCCTTAATCTTAATTGTTTTTGTTTCCAATATTCCATTCACTGCAACTGTTTTTTTAATTGAAGGTTTTAGCTTGGAAACCCTGGAAATTTCTGCTTCAAAGTATCCCTTGATATCGAAATACTCAGACTTTGAAATTTGTTCTTTATCTGTAGGTGATTTGCAACTACAGATAAGGAACAATAGTGTTAAGGGAAATAATGCATTTTTCCTCATTATACCAATACGTGCCCGGTCATTATTTCTGGAATGGTAATATCCATGATCGCTAAAATGGTAGGTGCAACGTCACCCAGCTTGCCATCTTTTATGAATTTATAATCGTTGTCAATCAATATACAAGGAACAAGATTAGTGGTGTGTGCAGTATTTGCTGAGCCATCATTATTTATCATAAACTCAGAGTTGCCGTGGTCAGCAAGAATGATAAATGAGTATCCGTTTTTTATTCCTGCCTCAACAACTTGTTTGGCGCAAGAATCAGCAGTTTCTACAGCTTTTACCACGGCAGCAAATACACCTGTGTGGCCAACCATATCAGGATTTGCAAAATTTAGGCAAACAAAATCAGGCCATCCCGCTTTTAATTCATTAACTATTGCTTCTGTAATTCCTGCAGCACTCATTTCAGGTTGAAGATCATAAGTAGCAACTTTTGGAGAAGGAATTAAGATTCGTTTCTCATCCTTAAATTCCTGTTCTCTACCTCCAGAAAAGAAGAAAGTCACATGGGGGTATTTTTCAGTTTCTGCAATACGAATCTGCTTCTTATTATTGACTTGAAGTACCTCACCTAAAGTTTGCGACAAATCGTCCTTCGTAAATACCACTTTTACCCCTTTAAAGCTCTCGTCATATGTTGTCATTGTCACATAGTAAAGTGGCAATTTGTGCATGTCGAAATCTAGATAGTCTGCCTGGCTTAAAGCTGAAGTAATTTCCCTTCCACGATCCGTACGGTAATTGAAACAAATTACTACATCATCGGGTCGAATGGTCGCAGTTGGCACTCCTTTAGCATCAGTCACGACAATTGGTTTAATAAACTCATCCGTAATGCCATCATGATAAGACTTCTCTATAGCTGCAATTGGATCCTCGACATGTTCACCAACACCTTTTGTAAGTAGGTCATATGCTAATTTCACCCTTTCCCATCTGCTATCACGATCCATTGCATAATATCTTCCAATCAAACTCGCAATTTTGCCAGTAGATGTTTCGAGGTGTTTATTCAGATCTTTTATAAAGTTTAAACCCGAATTCGGATCTGTATCTCGACCGTCTAAAAATGCATGTATAAATACATCTTTCAATCCCTGCTCACCAGCAGCGTCACATAGCGCTTTCAGATGCTCAATATGGGCATGAACTCCTCCATTGGAAACTAATCCGATAAAGTGTACTGCCTTTTTGTTTTGCTTAGCATATTTGAAAGCGGTTACAAGTACTTCGTTGTTATGAAGTGTCTTGTCGGCAATTGCCTTATTAATTCGTCCCAGTTCCTGATAAACAACGCGTCCAGCGCCAAGGTTCATATGTCCAACTTCAGAATTGCCCATCTGACCCACCGGTAAACCTACCGCTTCGCCAGATGCTTCAAGCTTTGAGTTTGGATATTGCGCTAAAAGGCTGTCAAAAAATGGAGTGTTTGCATGGTATGCAGCATCAGAGCTATCTTTTTTGCCATATCCCCAACCGTCAAGAATAAGCAGCACTACTTTTTTATTGTTCATTTGCATCTTAATAATTTCAATTGTGTTACAAAGATAGACTAATATGTTTTTTTTGCGAACCAATTTCCAGATAAACATCCCGAAAGATGGCATCATTTATGTTGTTTTGGTGTGTCAGTCAACCCTTGTTTATGAAACCATTACTCTTATTTGTTGTGCTGTTTTTTCATTTTCCTGCGTTTATTGCATCTCAAGGCGATATTATTGACGAACTTTGCGCTCAGTTTAGGTCAGCGAACTCTAAAGATATAGCATCAAACTTTTCTTCAAGTGTAGACTTAATCATCATTGATGAAGAAGATGTCTATTCTAAAGCACAGGCAGAACAAATTTTACGAAGCTTTTTTTCGAAATACACTCCTATAAAATCTACTATCATTCACCGATTAAATACCAATCCAAATTTCAGATATGGAGCTTTGTCTTTGATAACTAAGAATGGGTCGTTCAGGGTTTCAATTACGTTAAAGAAGAACGGGAGCGCTTTTTTTATAACTGAATTAAAAATAGAAACCGAGAAATAGCCGTAAAATGCTATTTTTGGATTTAAATTTAAGTTTTGGATAAGCAAATCATAGATCTGTTCATAAAAAATGCTGTTGCCGAAGACCTTGGTGACGGTGATCACACTTCTCTTTCAACAATCCCTGCAAATGCACAGGGAAAAGCAAAACTCATTATTAAAGAAGATGGTATACTAGCCGGCGTCGAATTAGCGCTGCAAATTTTCAATTATATTGATTCTAGTCTTGTGGTGGAAATGTTTATTAATGATGGTGAAGAGATTAAGTACGGCGACATCGTCTTCAACGTTTCAGGTAATACCCACACTATTCTCCTCGCAGAAAGGCTTGTTTTAAATTGCATGCAAAGGATGAGTGGGATAGCGACTAAGACTCACAACATCGTAAAGTTGCTTGCGGGTTACAAAACTAAATTACTAGATACTCGTAAGACGACTCCTGGACTAAGAGTTATTGAAAAGTGGGCTGTTCGCATTGGAGGAGGCGTAAACCACAGGATTGGTTTGTATGATATGATTTTGATCAAAGACAATCATGTAGATTATGCAGGTGGCATTGCAAAAGCTATTAATGCAGCAAACCAGTACTTGAAAATAAATGCTAAAGCACTTCAGATAGAGATTGAAGTGAGAAACCTTTCTGAACTATCAGCTGTATTATTGACTGGTAATGTTGATCGTATTATGCTGGACAATTTTAAAATAGCAGACTTAAAGGAAGCGATCCAACTCATAGATGGTCGTTTTATTACAGAGGCTTCCGGAGGAATTACTGAATTTAACATTATGGATTATGCGGCGTGTGGTGTCGATTATATCTCAATGGGTGCGTTAACTCATTCCGTTAAAAGTATAGATATGAGTTTAAAGGCCTTCTAGAAATGATATCAATCTTTTCTATCTCAGCAGTTCTGTTCGCTTATCTATTTGGCTCTATACCTACAGCGGTATGGCTTGGACAGGCATTTTATGGCGTCGACGTCAGAGAATATGGAAGCGGAAATGCAGGAGCAACAAATACTTTTAGGGTTCTTGGAAAAAAGGCGGGTATCGCCGTAATGATCATAGACATTGCCAAAGGATACACCGCGACCAACCTTGCCTACTTTATAGGTCTCTCCGTAACTGGCCCTCAGCATACTTCACAATTCGTCAATTATCAACTTGCACTAGGTGTAACGGCAGTAATGGGGCACTTATTTCCAATATTTGCCGGCTTCCGAGGGGGCAAAGGAGTAGCTACGCTTTTTGGAATGATTTTGGCAGTTAACTTCCCAGCAGCTATGTTTTGCGTTCTTGTTTTTGTTGTGGTTTTATTGGCTACTAAATATGTTTCGTTGGGTTCTATATGCGCAGGTTTTACATTTCCGCTAAGTACTATCTTCATATTACAGTCTACCATTAGATCAGAAGTTCTTTACGGTATGTGCGTTTGTATTTTAATACTTATAACTCATCAAAAGAATCTCGAGCGACTCCTCAAAGGCAAAGAATCAAAAGTTTACCTGTTCAAGAAAAAAGCAAGTTAAACTAAAATCTATGAAAAAGTTATTTATTCTTGGTGCAGCCATTACAGGCCTCACTATTTCATCCTGTACAACAGTCCCTTTAACGGGTAGGAGCAGGCTAAATCTGGTCAGTGATTCACAGATGTTACCTATGGCATTTCAGGCCTATGGAGAATTTCTTACAGAGAATAAGGGTGCTGTTCTTTCTGCATCAAATGCACAGGCACAACAAGTTAAACGCGTCGGAAATAATATCATTGCCGCTGTAAAGTCTTACATGAACAACAACGGGTATGCAGAGTTAATTAGAAATTATCAATGGGAAGTGAATGTTGTTCAGAGTAAAGATTTAAATGCATGGTGTATGCCTGGTGGTAAGATTGTAGTTTATACAGGAATTCTTCCTGTAACTAAAGATGATGCTGGTTTAGCCACTGTGATGGGACACGAGATCGCACATGCTATTGCAGGACATTCTGCGGAGCGTATGTCTAAGGAACTTGTTTCTCAAGGTATTGGTGTTGCTGGTAACGTAGCGCTTTCAAAGAACCCGCAAACACAATCAGTGTTTAATACCCTTTATGGAGTGGGAACACCATTAGTAATGCTTAAGTATGGCCGTGACCAGGAGTTGGAAGCTGATAGATTAGGATTAATATTTATGGCCATGGCCGGGTACAACCCTCAAAATGCCACATCTTTCTGGCAAAGAATGGCATCAGCTTCCCAAGGAGGGCAGAAACCACCTGAATTTTTAAGTACCCATCCAAGTGATGCAACAAGGATTGCAAGAATCCAGAATGCATTGCCTGAAGCCCAAAAGTATTATAAGTCAACTACAGGTAAACCTGTAAAGTAATTTGAATGCTACCTTAGGGTAGCATTTTTACTTTCAATGGTTTGTAAAATAGCTGATGCTTTTAACAAACACTCCTCATATTCATGCGCTGCTTCCGCAGCATAGGTTATTGCACTCCCCACCTGAAATGAAAGATATTTCTCTCCGGCATTGTAGAGGAGACTTCGAATGATAACGTTAAAATCGAAATCGCCTGATGGATCGATGTAGCCCATAGCGCCTGAATAGACACCCCGCCTGGAAAATTCGAGTAACTCAATTAATCGCATTGCGCTTAACTTTGGTGCCCCAGTCATAGAACCCATTGGAAAAGCATTCTTAATGGCATCAATAAAATGTAGCTCAGGATTTAGTTCGCAGCTAATCGTAGAAATCATCTGATAAACTTGAGGAAACCCATAAACTCCAAATAGTTCATTAACTACAACACTTCCCTTCACCGCGCTTTTGCTAAGGTCGTTTCTCACCAAGTCAACAATCATTACATTTTCTGCCCGTTCCTTTGCATTATTTTGCAGGGTTACCCTATTCTGTTTATCCAAAGCCGGGTCTGGACTTCTTTTTGCCGTTCCTTTGATGGGTTGAGATACAAGCTTTGTTCCTCGTTTACAAAGAAAGCGCTCGGGGGTAGCGGCTAAAATGTAATTTTTATACTGTTTGAAATAGCCTGAGAATGGAGTGGGTGATAATTCTTTCAGTTGTAGATAAACCGATACAGGGTCTATAATGGCATGTGTTGCAAAAAATTCCTGACAGAAATTGGCTTCATAAATATCCCCGTGAAAGATATGTTCTTGCATTTTCTCCACTGCAGTAATGTAAACCAGTCTTTCAATCCGTTTATTTACTTTTACAGATGCAATTGCAGCAGCTTCATCAAACTTGATGTTTTGGATAAGGTCGAGAACATTTAAATCGCCAATGATTACATGAACCTCTCCATTTTTCCCAATGATTAGATACTGAGGGATAAAAAAATATAATTCTGGGAATTGTAAATGATCAGGGTTCTGTGAGTCCAGTTCTTCTATTTCGTTTTTCAAGTCATAACTTAAAAATCCAAACATCCAGCTTTTATTTAGGTCATAATAAGCCTTCCAAGTTTCAAACGCATTTCCGACTGAACAGGTGAGCTCATCCGCAACTCCTGCAGCTATTAGAAAGTCGTATTCACCATACTTGTCACTATAGTTATTTGAGTCAAGGTAACAACAAACATCAAAACGATCCGCCCACCTAAGCGCCTTCTGTTTGAATAATTGTATTTCCTCGATCTTCATAAATTCCGATTGCAAATGTATCGATATGCTTTAAAATTAGTCCAATAAAAAAGGCGACAATATGCCGCCTTTGTATAATATTTTCGAGAATTACTAATTCAGTTCTAAGGTCTGAGTACGATCGGGACCAACAGACAGAAACTTAACAGGTACTTGCAATTCTTTCTCCAGGAAAGCAATGTAGTCAGCCAGTTTAGCAGGAATCTGATCCACAGCAGTTATTTTGGTGACATCTGTTTTCCAACCCTCAATTTCTTTCAGAACAGGGATAGGCTGAACCGTGATGATATCGTATGGCATATAGTCAATAGTCTCACCATTGTGCTCATAATGCGTGCATGCATAAATGGAATCAAATCCATCCAGAACATCCGCTTTCATCATGATCAAATCGGTGACGCCATTCAACATAATTGCGTATTTCAATGCAGGAAGATCAATCCAGCCACAACGGCGCGCACGACCCGTAGTTGCTCCGAATTCATGACCAACAGAACGCAACGTTTCACCAACTTCATTGTCTAGCTCAGTTGGGAATGGGCCTCCACCTACACGAGTACAGTAAGCTTTGAAAATTCCATAAACATGTCCAACCTTGTTGGGGGCAATACCCAGTCCGGTACAGGCGCCAGCAGTTGTCGTATTTGAAGAAGTAACGAAAGGATAAGACCCAAAATCCACGTCCAGTAAAGTGCCTTGCGCTCCTTCCGCTAGCACAGTCTTGCCTTCCTTAAGAAAGCCATTTACATAGTGCTCGCTATCTACATGAGGAATACTTTTTATGAATTCGATAGCTTCAAAAAATGCTGCCTCTTTCTCTGTTAAATCATACTCAAAATTATAATGAGACAACATGTCTTTATGTTTCTGTACCAGCTTATTATAACGTTCTTTAAAGTCAGGAAGAGTGGTGTCCCCAACTCTCAAGCCATTGCGGCCAGTTTTGTCCATATAAGTTGGCCCAATACCCTTTAAAGTTGAACCAATTTTATCTTTACCCATTTTTTGCTCATTAGCCGCATCAAGCAACTGGTGAGTAGGAAGGATAAGATGTGCCTTACGCGCAATTGCTAATTTACCTTTACCAACAGGATCATGACCAGCAGCTTTAAGGTTGTCTAGTTCCCTTTTTAAAATGATGGGGTCTATAACCACGCCATTTCCAATAAGGTTCATTGTTTTTTCGTTAAATATACCTGACGGAATAGTGTTTAGAACAAATTTTTTGCCATCAAACTCTAAAGTATGCCCGGCATTCGGACCGCCTTGAAAACGAGCTATCAAATCATACTGAGGACTTAATACATCAACAATTTTCCCTTTGCCTTCATCGCCCCATTGCAGGCCTAGAAGCACATCTACTTGCGTCATTCTTAAAATTTAATAGAAATATTTATAATTGGATTTTTAACTCGCATTCTTAATGGCTGTGTTCTTAATGTTCATTGATGCTTTTGCAGAACAATCAAAGCAAACACCATATAAGTTAAGGGAATGGTGCTTGATCTCAAATTTCAGCAGATCACCAACCATGCTTTGTATTTGATGTACACGTGGGTCACAGAACTCCACAACCTTCCCACAGTCAATACAAATAATATGATCATGCTGATGGTATCCGTACGATTTTTCAAATTGAGCCATGTTTTTACCAAACTGATGTTTGGTAACCAGATCACAGGAAACCAACAACTCCAAAGTATTATACACAGTAGCTCTACTCACACGATACTTTTGGTTTTTCATGTGTATATATAACGTCTCCACGTCAAAATGATCATCTCTGGAATAGATCTCTTCTAAAATGGCGAAACGCTCAGGTGTTTTTCTAAGACTCTTATTTTCGAGGTAAGCTTCAAATATTTTTCTTACCAGCTCGCTGTTGTGGTTTGTAGACATAGTTATTAAACTCCTATCAAAGGTATCAATTTTTATATTAAACGCTAATGATTTGTTGGTATTTTAAGTGTCAAAACGTGTTACTGCTGTGACTCCTTTTACCAGCATGAGGTTTTCAATCAGGTTGTCCAGGTGCTCTTTGTCGTTCACAAATATCATGATGGCCCCGTCAAAGATTCCATTGTCTGTATCTACTGTGATGGACCGCATATTCACTTTGAAATCACTAGAGATAACCTTCGTGATTTTGTTGATCAGGCCCACATCATCGATGCCAATAATATGTAGGCCAGTTAAGAACGTTAATTCCTGCTGCCTATTCCATTTAGCTTTAACAACCCTGTAGCCGTAGTTGGCCATAAGTTGGGCTGCATTGGGGCAGCTTATTCTATGAATTTTAATCCCTTCGTTAACTGTTACAAAACCGAACACATCATCTCCCGGGATCGGATTGCAACACGCCGCCAACGTATAATCAATTTTTTGTAAATCTTCGCCAATCAATAAGGTATCAGACTCTTTGCCCTTAACCTTATTCAGTATCGCATCAATCTTCTGATTGTCGTTTTTTTCAGTTCCTCTGTTCTCTATCTCTTTCTCACTTGCCAGGTAGTCTTTGAGGTCTTTGAGTTCTACTTTACCGTGTGCAACCGCTACGAATAGCTCTTGTGTAGAAGGCAGTTTGAAGAAGTAGCTGATCTTATTTAGGTTGTCAGTATTATAGGTGATCTTCAACGATTTGAGTTTGCGCTCTAGGGCTTCCTTACCCATTTCTGCAACCTTCCGCTTCTCTTCTTTCAACGAAGATTTGATCTTTGATTTTGCCTTCGCAGTAACAACGGTATTTAACCAATCCTCTTTCGGAGTTTGCTTGCTGGAAGTGATAATCTCTACCTGATCCCCATTCTGAAGCTTATAAGAAAGCGGAACAAGTTTATGATTTACCTTTGCGCCAATACACTTGGCGCCCACATCAGTATGGATCTCAAAAGCGAAGTCTAAAGCCGTAGCACCGAGAGGAAGTTGAAGTAACGCACCCTTAGGGGTGAAAATGAAGATCTCATCAGAAAACAAATTCATCTTGAAGTCATCAAGGAAATCCAAAGCATTTGATTCTGGATTGTTAAGCATTTCCCGAACATTCATAATCCACTGGTCCAGTCCGTTGTCATTACTGGATTCTTTATATTTCCAGTGTGCAGCAAATCCTTTTTCCGCAATCTCATTCATACGTTGGGTCCTGATCTGTACTTCAACCCACTGTCCTTTTGGACCCATGACAGTAGTGTGCAAAGACTCATAGCCATTACCCTTCGGAGAAGATACCCAGTCGCGCAGCCTATCGGGGTTTGGGCGATAAAGGTCGGTGACTATCGAATACGCTTTCCAGCAGTCGGCTTTTTCGTGTTCTGGTAAACTGTCCAAAATGATTCTGACGGCAAATAAGTCATAAACTTCCTCAAACGGAATGTTTTTGCTTTTCATCTTGTTCCAAATAGAATGGATGGATTTTGGACGACCGTAAATGGCTGCTGTAAAACCCTGCTCAGCTAATATCTCATTGATAGGGTCCACAAACCTTTTGATAAATAAGCTGCGTTCGGCCTTCTTTTCATTCAGCTGGGTCGCAATGTACTTATAGGTGTCAGGTTCCAGATATTTCATCGAGAGATCCTCTAATTCGGACTTTATAGTATACAAACCCAGCCTGTGTGCCAATGGTGCATATAAGTAAATCGTCTCTGACGCAATCTTCAACTGCTTTTGGCGGGGCATAAAATCCATAGTTCGCATGTTGTGCAATCTATCAGCCAGCTTAATCAGAATCACCCTCACATCATCGGCAAGGGTAAGCAACATCTTTCTAAAGTTTTCAGCCTGTAGCGAGCTGTTATAATCGAATACGCCTGAAATTTTTGTTAAGCCGTCAATGATCTTTGCCGTCTTCTTGCCAAATTCCCGCTCAATGTCCTCCAGCGTAATGTCAGTATCTTCCACCACATCGTGTAATAACGCACAAACAATGGAAGTTGTGCCCAAGCCTATTTCTTCCGCGGCAATTTGTGCTACCGCGATGGGGTGGTATATATATGGCTCGCCAGATTTACGGCGCATATTTTTATGGCTTTCCAGAGCCATGTCGAAAGCTTTTCTAATTTCCTTCTTATCCCCACGTTGCATTGTCGGTTTACAAGCACGTAAAAGAGCCCTGTATCTTTTTAAAATCTCCAGCTTTTCTGCTTCTAAATCAATCACTAATGCATTTTTCATCAACATCTTATCTTCCTTTAATTAATATAGGTTTTTTTATTCGTCTCCATGACTACCTCCACAATAAAAGCTTGACTTATGTGTTCTCTAGTGTAGTTCTGCTAATGTATTATTTAGGTAAAAAATATGGCTATTTATTTGCATAATAATTACATTAGGGTTTAAATTAAGTCCATAATATTAAATTAGCCGTATCTTTACAGGGTTATAAATTTATGAAATTTTATAGATTATTTGTTCTGTCAATTGTCATTATTAGCAGCATATCCGCGACTGCCCAAGTCTCTGTTGTGTCTGTTAAAATGCCCGTTCTAGGTAAAAACGATACCATTCGCGTAGCCGGAACAAATGAGAATGGAGAAATGATTCCTTGGATTCCTTTAAATGAAGTAGTCATTTACGGTTATCGCATTTTTAAAACTCCTGCAGATCAGATCGCATTTAACAGGTTAAAGTACAATGTGATGAAAGTGATGCCTTACGCATTGTTCGCAAAAAGAAGGTATGAGCAATTAGAACGGGAAGTCGCATCTACTGCGGACAAAAAAGAACAAAAAAAATTCGTAAAACAGTGCGATAAGGAGATAAAAGATATGTTTAACCGCGAAATCAAAGAATTAACGATCACGCAAGGACAAATTCTTACAAAATTGATAGATAGGGAGCTGGGGCGTACAACTTACGACATAGTAAAGGAAACAAAAGGTGGTATAACAGCGTTTCTGTATCAATCGGTAGCCAGAGTTGTGGGTCATAACCTGAAAAGTACCTATGATCCTTGGCAGGATAGAGACATTGAGTCTATCATCGTATCCTCTGGCTTTTATCAATAAATGAACATGTCTGATACATCTAAAAGCATTCACCAATTCAAAGTTAAACTCATTGATGGCGTTGAAACCAATTTTTTATCCTACAAAAACAAAGTTCTACTCGTAGTCAACATTGCCACGGGATGCGGATTCGCCCCTCAGCTCAAAGAGCTTCAGCAGTTGAAAGAAGAGTTAAATGACAACGATTTTGAAGTGCTCGCTTTTCCCTCAAATGATTTTGGTCGCCAGGAACCGTTAGATGGCGAAGCGATAGCTGCTTTTTGTCAGCTCAATCATGGGGTAAAGTTTCCAATATTTCAAAAGATCATGGTAAGGGGAGCAGCAGCGCACCCTTTATATAAATTTTTATCTGAGGTATCTACACCGAGATGGAACTTTCACAAGTATCTGATCAATCGTGATGGTGAAGTAGTCGACTATTTCTATCCTTTCACCACCCCATTATCATCGAAAGTCAAAAAGAAGATTCTCAAATTAATTTAATGTTCTAATAAAACAATATGAAGTTAGATATATTGGTGTTTGCCGTACATCCCGATGATGCAGAACTTGGATGTTCTGGTACCATTTTAAAGCACATCGCAGAAGGTAAAAAGGTGGGCATAATAGATTTCACACGAGGTGAACTTGGTACACGTGGTACCGCCGAAACCCGTGATCAGGAAGCCGCTGAATCTGCAAAAATCCTTGGTCTTCATGCCAGAGAAAACCTCAGGTTCCGGGATGGCTTTTTCGTTAATGATGAAAAGCATCAGCTTGAGATTATTAAAATGATCCGAAAATATCAACCTGAATTAGTGCTTACTAATGCCTTACAAGATAGGCACCCGGATCATGGCAGGGGAGGGGATCTGGCAAATGATGCTTGTTTTTACTCAGGCTTGTCAAAGGTTGAAACTATCATTGAAGGCAAAAAGCAACAGGCATGGAGACCTTCATTAATACTTCAGTACATTCAGGATCACTACATAAAGCCTGATATCATTATCGATATTACTCCCTACATCGAAAAAAAAATCGCTTGTATTCAGGCATTTAAAACCCAGTTCTATAATCCAGATCAGGAAGAAGGACCAGAAACCTATATTTCTTCACCAGAGTTTTTTGACAGCGTTGTAGGGAGAGCCAGAGAAATGGGTAAGTCTATTGGAACCACCTATGCTGAAGGTTTTACCTCTAGAAAGTTATTAGGCGTCAACAGCCTGTTTGATTTAAAATAACTAAACCGCTACCATGTCGATCTTCTCTAACATCAAAAGTGCTTACAAAATCTTTAAGAAAGTAGACGTTACGAAAGTACTTGATTCTCTCTCTCACATGGATGAAAACCAATTAAACGGTTTATTGAAGATGATGAGCTCTAATCATAAACAGCGTGAGCTGCCTCCAATAGATGGCGACTTTTATCATCTTGGAGATGAAGCCTTGAAAGACGACGACAGAGCATTGCAGCTTACGGTTAGGGCTTTTCTTGAGAAAGAGGTCAAGCCTGTCGTAAATAAATATTGGCTAAAAGCAGAATTTCCGCACGAACTCATCCCAAGGATAGCGTCCTTAAATATCTGCGGCTTAACCTATGATGGTTATGGATGTCCTAACAAGTCAAACCTGATGGAAGGTATGCTGGCAATGGAAATGGCTAGAGTTGATACTTCTATTTCTACCTTCTTTGGTGTTCAAAGTGGCCTGGCGATGGGCTCCATTTATCTTTTAGGATCTGAGCAGCAGAAGCAAGAATGGTTGCCGGAAATGCAGCAGTTTAAAAAGATAGGTGCATTTGGACTGACAGAGCCGGAAGTAGGTTCAGGAGTGGCAGGCGGATTGACCACAACCGCAAAAAGAACCGGCGATAAGTGGGTGCTAAATGGGCAGAAAAAGTGGATAGGCAACGCTACCTTCTCTGATGTTACCATCATTTGGGCAAAAGACCTGGATGATAATCAGGTAAAAGGTTTCCTTGTTCGGAAAGGCTCAAAAGGCTTTTCAGTAGAAAAAATGCTTGATAAAATGGCACTAAGGATAGTGCAGAACGGACTCATCACCCTTACCAATTGTGAAGTCGAAGAAGCAGATCGTTTACAAAATGCAAACTCCTTTAATGACACTGCGAAAGTACTAAAAATGACCAGGGCTGGCGTCGCCTGGCAGGCCGTTGGTTGTGCAAGAGGAGCCTATGAAAGTGCCTTGCACTACACCAGAACAAGAAAGCAGTTTGGAAAGCCAATTGCATCCTATCAGTTAATCCAGAACCATCTGGTAGAAATGCTTTCCAATCTTACTGCAATGCAAACCCTGTGTTTCCGCTTGTCGCAGCTGCAGGATCAAAACTTACTTACCGATGAGCACGCATCTCTTGCAAAGGTTTTTTGTTCTATGAGAACCAGGGACGTGGTGAGCAGGGCACGAGAAGTTATGGGCGGCAATGGTATCTTGTTGGAGTATGATGTAGCACGTTTCGTTGCCGATGCCGAAGCTATTTATTCTTATGAGGGAACAAAGGAAATTAACACGCTGATTGTCGGCCGAGCCATCACCGGATTCTCTGCTTTTGTCTAATTACAAAGTGCCCAGTATAGTGTCCATTATAAATAATCCTTCATCAATATGTTTCGACTCCATGCAAAGCGCAGGTCTGAATCGTATCGTTTGATTGCCGCAACCCAGAAACATCACGTTATTTTCCAGTCCCTTTTTTATGAAAGTATCCCGCATCTCTTTTTTGGGAAAGTCAAATGCGCACATTAAGCCCTTGCCGCGAACATTAGTCATCTGATCATACTTGTTTGCAAGCTGTAAAAGACCGTCTTGTAGATAAGAACCTACAACAGCAGCATTTTCGCACAACTTATCCTCTTCAATAATTTGCAAAATTTGTGAAGACCTAACCATGTCGACTAAGTTTCCACCCCAAGTAGAATTGATTCGGGAAGAAACGTTAAATACATTCCGTTCTATTTCATCTACTTTATTTCCTGCCAGAATTCCGCAAACTTGCATTTTCTTACCAAATGCTAAAATATCTGGTTGTGCTTCTTCTTTATAATGTTGATGACACCAAAACTTGCCCGTCAAACCAACGCCTGTCTGAACTTCATCATAAATGAGAAAAGCACCGTTTTCATCAGCGAGAGTTTTTAATTGAATTAGAAACTCCTCTCTTAAGTGGTTATCCCCACCTTCAGATTGGATGGGCTCAATAATGATTGCGCAAATATCATCTTTGTGTTTTATAAAGGCCTGCTTTATCTGGGTAATTGAGATAGCCTCAGACTCGATTGCAGTCTGCAAATTATCATCTACTAATGGATATCTAACAATAGGGGTAGCCACTCGTGGCCAATCAAACTTAGCATACCATTTTGTCTTGTCTGGTAAGGTATTAGTCAAACTTAAAGTGTATCCTGTTCTACCATGAAATGCTTTTTCAAAATGTAAAACCTTAAAACCTTTTTCCTGCTGATAGCCTTTACCAAAATTCTTTTGAACCTTCCAATCCATCGCAACCTTTATGGCATTTTCTACTGCCAAGCCCCCTCCCGCAATAAAAAATGCATGTGGAAGATAGGAAGGAATACCAACTCTGGAAAATGTATTCACAAATTCTGCATACTGTTGCGTGTAGACATCAGAATTAGATGGATTAGCCAGCGCTGCCTGTAACAAATTATTCTTAAATCCCTCATCACCAATCATCTTTGGATGATTATATCCAAGAGGTACAGAAGCAAAACAAGTGAAAAAATCTAAAATTCTGCGGTTGTGTTTTGAATCATAAATATACACTCCCTCACTTTTTTCTATGTCATAGGTTAAGTCGAAGCCGTCTGCTAGAATGTGCTTACTTAAACTTTGGCTAACCTCATCTGGAGCTATGGTCAGTTTATACATAATCCTATATTATGGTTTCTATCAAACTTAGAAAAAATTAACCAGACCTCCCATTCCCAAAATGGCTATTTAACACAGTCATGTAAAAGTAAATACTATTAGCCAAACTATTTTTTTCATTACAAGTTTCTATTTTGAGAGAAATTGATCTAATGAAAGTATTATTAGTTGAAGATACACCCGATTTGGTATCTATTATTTTAAGGGGATTGACCGAAGAGGGGATGGAAGTGAGCGTTGCAGGAGATGGCAATACTGCATTGGATATGGCCTTCAAATACGATTTCGAGGTAATCATTTTAGATATCATGCTTCCAGGGATCAATGGAATCCAAGTCTGTAAAGAGATAAGGAAGAAAAATGAAAATATAGCAATCATCATGCTCACTGCGCTAGGAAGCACAGAGAATATTGTCACCGGACTGGAAAGTGGGGCGGATGACTACCTATTGAAACCATTCAAATTGATGGAGCTTTCTGCCCGGATTCGTACCCTTGTCAGGAGAAGCAGGACAACAGCTATACCTCAAGAGAAAGTGTCCATTGCCGATCTCGAGGTTAATATGTCTTCTAAGACAGTTTCCAGATCAGGGAGATCTATCAGCTTGACAGCCACAGAATACCGTTTATTGGAGTACCTTATGAGAAATCAAAACAGAGTGCTCTCGAGAATCCAAATTTTGGAGAATGTATGGGATATAGATTTCAATATGGGAACAAATGTTGTCGATGTCTATATAAACTACTTACGTAAAAAGATAGAAACTCCCGATGCGGGAAAGCTGATTCATACTGTTTTTGGTATGGGCTATATATTGAAAGAAGATCTGATTAATGAAGATTCAAACTAAAATAACATTACTGTTTTTCGGACTAGGCACAGTGGGCTTGATCTTGCTTACAGCTTCTATCTTTTATTTTGTATCAGAATTTAATTTTGAAGATTTCTTTAAAAGATTGGAGGCGAGGGCCAATCTCGCTGCTGAAATTAAAATCCATCCAGACGATAAGTCGGCAACATATCAGGAAGTCCGGAATCGATATCTTGAAAAATTAGCAGAGGAGCAGGATTTTCTGATCAAACTTGATTCAAATAACATCTTCAAACACCCTGCTGGTTTAACCCTTCCTGAAACATTTTACGATGAAATTCTAAAAAATGGCAAAGCCCGGTACAATGAAAAAAACCATTTTTATTATGGCGGATTATACCACACAAATTGGGGTAATTACGTTGTTGTTGTCAATGCTGCAGATCCATATGGCTTTAAAGAACTGGAAGCACTTACTAAGATCTTGATTATCGTTTTTGTTGTTTTTTTGGTACTCATATTTGTCGCCGGACGTATTTTCTCTCATTACACGGTTAAGCCTATCACTTCTATTATAAAAAAAGTAAATAACATATCCGCAAACAATTTGAACTCTCGTTTAAAGGCGCTTAAAGGTAAAGATGAACTCGCAGAGCTTGTGCTTACTTTCAATAATATGCTGAACCGACTGGAAACTGCTTTTGAAACGCAGAATAATTTTGTCAGTAATGCTTCTCATGAATTGAAAACACCCTTGGCCATTATTAGTGGCGAAGTAGAACTGTTACTTGCGCAGAATAACTTATCTGAAGAAACTAAGGCTGCGTCAAAAGTAATTTTATCCCATGCAGAGAAACTAAGTCATATATTAACAAGCTTACTTGGGTTAGCTCAATCTGGCTTTGATGGTAAGCGACAAAATTGGCAGAAGATCAGAATTGACGAATTGGTTCTCGAAGTGGCAGATGCGGTGAAGAAAATTGACCCGGAGGGAACAATTCAGATTGACTTTTCCGAGCTGCCTCAGGATGAATCGCAATTATTTATTGATGGAAACCTGAACCTCTTACAGCTTGCTATAAGTAACATTTTATTGAATGCTTGCAAGTACTCTAACCATCAAACGGTAAAGGTTAGTGTGACTTCAAAACAAGGACGTGTGAGTGTAAGCGTGATCGATGAAGGCATCGGGATTCCTGATGAAGAGCAGCAGCATATATTTGAACCATTCTTTAGGGCATCCAATACAGGAAAATTTCAAGGTCATGGAGTAGGATTGCCATTAACACTAAACATCATCCGTCTTCACAAGGGTTCTATTGGAATAAGATCTGAAGAAAACGTCGGCACAGAGATCAATATCATGATTCCTGTAAGCGGATTCTAATGACTTTCTAATAATTATACTCCCTGAAGTTGTATACTAATCTAAATCTGCTCAGTCTATCAATAAACTCTCTATTCTTAGAGTTACTACCGTAAAATTCTAATGCCAATCTAATGATTATCTAAGCTGGCTCTAATGCCTCCGTTGTAGTATTGTATAAGTAATTAATCGAGGAAGAAACCTTTAAAAAAACTATACTTATGAAAACGATCCTAATCCCAACAGACTTTTCGCAAAGATCTCTTGACTGCATTCCTAGTTTATGTTCACAATATGACACCCAGAAGGTTTCTTTTGTATTCGTTCATATGTTTAAACTTTCAGATTCGATCGGAGATCTTTTAATGCTTTCCAGAAGATCTAGAGAATTTGAGAATATCAGCGATGATTTTTACAATAAATGTACAACATACAAAGCACAACTTCCAAATATAGAAGTTATCAAAATTGAGTTTTTTTATGGAAGCACAATCAGTATGTTCCGCAACTTTTTGGAAAATCATGAAGTGGACTGCGTCCTAATTCCTGCTGATTGCTCTTGCAGTAAGATCAATAAGTCTAGCATTGATCCGGCAATACTAATAGAGAAATCGGCTTTGCCGGTAATTAGTATAAATAGAACCCAATTAGAAAAACCAGCTAGAGAACTGCGCATTACTCCAGAGCTGCAACTAGCCCAAGCCTAATTTTCACCTAAATCCATTGAAATATGTTATTAAAAGATAATGTTCCCGTTAAATATATGTTTGATAAAATCAAGGTTGAGGTGCTGTTTGTTACCCTATACGCGGTTTTAATTGCCATATTATACAACAACTTTCATATTACCCGAATCTCGATTCCAATTGCAGTGCCGACTATTTTAGGAACTGTAATTTCACTTCTTTTGGCATTTAAATCCAATCAAGCCTATGATAGGTGGTGGGAAGCCCGAACAATTTGGGGTGCTATCGTTAACGATACCAGAACCCTGACCCGTCAGCTTTTAACCTTTGTAGACGATCCTTATGGCGCTGATAACGAGAAGGCTTTTTGCGAACGAATGGCCAAAAGACAGATTGCCTGGTGCCATGCTTTAAGTCGTCACTTGCGTGGTCATGATCCTTTAGAAGGTTTAGAAAAATTGATTAGTCAGGAAGATATAGACTTCATCAGTCGCTACAACAATATACCTCTTGCTTTGCAGGAATTGCAGGGCGTAGATTTGAGAAATGCTTTTAAATTAGGATGGATAAACGAATTTCAACAGGTTCAGATTGATAATACACTTACCTCATTCTCCAATGAAATGGGTGGCTGTGAAAGAATTAAAAATACAGTGTTCCCCGTAACCTACAGTGTTTACATCAGGTTCGCATTGTTCTTATTCATATTGTTACTACCTTTCGGATTGATCGAGTTTTTCGGGGTGGTAGAGGTCCCTTTGGTAATTGCGATCGCTTCTTCTTTTCTCCTGATTGAAAAGATGGCTGTACATCTGCAAGATCCCTTTGAAAATAAACCAACTGATACCCCAACTACCGCTATTTGTGATACGATTGAGCGCGACATTAAACAGATGTTGAAAGAGAACTACAGACAGGATGAAAAGTTGTCAGGCACGCCTGCTCAAAAGTCGAAAATGTACTACGTCCTTTAAATTTTATCTTTAATACCCATAAGTCCCAGTAGCCCGCCAGTGTGGAGGGCTACTATTTTTTCTTCTGGCTTAAACCAGCCTTTTTTAACCAAATCATCAATTGCATAAAACATTTTTGCAGTATATACCTGGTCAATTAGAATACCTTCTTCAGCAGTAAAAGCTTTCATGAAAGTAATGAGTTCTGAAGTTGTTTTAGCATATCCTCCAAAGTGGTAATCGAGGTGTAATGTCAGCTGAGTATCGAGCCCTGTATATTTGATGATTTCTTCTCCGATAAAACCTCCGCCCTTTAGTACCGGTACCACATGGAGTTGAGTGCTTAACCCTGCATCGTAAATACCTTTTAATAGCCCAGCAGCTGTAGTACCTGTTCCGGCTGCGCAGAAAATATGGTCTATGTCTTCAGGTAATTCCTGGATAATCTCCGCACAGCCCAAAATCGCTTCATAAGAAGCCCCTCCTTCATCAACGAAATAGGTATCTGGATCACCCCCAAAATATTGTTCGTAAAGTGTTTTCTTTTGTCTGTAGGATTCTCTGTCAGTGAAGATGAGTTCCATGCCAAACAACCGACAAATCATAAGCATTTCATTGTTAAGAGATTCTCCTCTAACAAATGCGGTACTTTTAAATCTCGATCTGGAACAAGCGGCAGCGGTAGCAACTAAGTGATTAGAATAAGCACCGCCGAACGTGACGATGTGCTTTTTGTCTTGATGTTCAGCCTCTTTGAGGATGTACTTGAGTTTGCGCCATTTATTCCCCGAGATAAACGGGTCAATTAGATCATCTCTCTTGACCAGAATCTGGTTTCTTGAGGAATTTTTTAATCGATCTATCGGACTGAAAATATTTGAAAACATTTAAACAAATATAGCAGGCCGAATGTTGACATAGGGTTTAAGGTTTAAAATATATTTTCCTTATTAGGTAAGGGAAAAAATTCAACACTATTTTCACATTTTCAGTAAAATTTTTCATAATCAAGAGTATTAGGTTAAGTAATCGCACCCTATCAAATAGCAGGCCAATTTCTTTTTTTTAAATATGTAATCTGTAAAGATTAGTTTTGCACCAGGAAATCACCCCGCGCCATTAAGTTAAAAACAAGCAAAAGGTAACGACTTAAAGATTTCTTAACATCAAAACATAAAAAAATTAATGGAAAACCATAGTAGCTCCTCCGAGCTTGATGATCAGGAATTGTACGAACATCTGAACATTGTTGTAGATAAAGGACAATCTTTGCTTCGTATTGACAAATTTTTAATGCACCGTGTTGAAAATGCTTCCAGAAATCGCATTCAGAAAGCAATTGAAGCTGGAAATGTGCTTGTCAATAAAAAAATAATCAAAGCGAATTATAAGGTGAAACCTGCAGATGAGATCTCTGTCGTGTTTCCCCATCCTCCAAGAGATACTGAAGTTTACCCTGAAAATATCCCTCTTGAAATCGTGTATGAAGACCAGGATTTGCTGGTTGTAAACAAGCCAGCGGGCATGGTAGTGCATCCAGGCTATAATAATTATACAGGAACGCTCGTAAATGCATTGGCTTTCCACTTCGAACAGCTCCCGGAATTGCCTGGAAACGAAGGAAGACCCGGTTTAGTTCACCGTATAGATAAAGATACATCTGGTCTTTTGCTTATCAGCAAAAACGAGATCACCATGACCAAGCTCGCAAAACAATTCTTTGACCATTCGATTACTCGTAAATATGTGGCTTTAGCCTGGGGTGATGTACTTGAAAATGGAACAGTTACCGGATATATCGGTCGCAGCCTAAAAAACAGGATTATCATGGATGTATATGATGATGAAGAAAAAGGAAAGTGGTCGGTAACACATTATTCGGTTCTTGAACGTTTAGGATATGTAACTTTAATTAGTTGCCAACTTGAAACTGGTCGCACCCATCAAATCAGAGCACATATGCAACACATCGGTCATCCACTCTTTAATGACGCCAATTATGGTGGGGATAAAATCGTTAAGGGTACGACTTTTAACAAATACAAACAGTTTGTACAAAATACATTCGACTTGTTACCGCGACAAGCCCTACATGCACAAACATTGGGCTTTATCCATCCAAGTACGCAAAAATACATGGAATTTGAAGCACCTTTGCCCCCTGATTTTGACGCAGCATTAACTAAATGGAGAAACTACATCGTACAACCTTAGTTCATGCAGCAACAATACATCTTACATAACGACGAATTCTTCTTATCTACCGATGCCGTTCTGACTTCACAAAATCGTGCTTTTAGATATGGGGATGGTCTTTTCGAATCTATGAGGGTGTGCAGTGGAAAATTGCAATTTGCTGAAAAGCATGCAGATAGACTAACTGCTGGAATGAAAGCCCTCAAAATGGAAGGCGCAGGCCTGATGGATGAATATTTTTTGAGGCAAAAGGCTGCAGAGCTGCTAAAGAAGAATAAGTTAAAAGAGGGGGCAAGACTTAGGCTTTCTGTTTACAGGGCTGATGGAGGCTTGTACACGCCTGAAAGTAACAAAACGGGCTACTTGTTGGAAGCTACAGCGATGTCCTCAGAAAACTATGAGCTCAATAAGAAGGGTTTAATAGTTGATGTATTTGATGAGATTACTAAGTCGGCCGATAAATTTTCCAACTTTAAAACCAGCAGTTCCCTTTTATATGTGATGGCTGGCCTTTTTAAAAAACAAAATAGTCTTGATGATGCGTTTATGTTAAATAACGCTGGTTTTTTATGTGAAAGCATCAGCTCCAATGTTTTTGTAGTTTACAATAAGCAAATTTATACTCCCGCGCTTACCGAAGGCTGCGTTGCAGGAACAATGCGGAGCGTAATTATGGAAATTGCAAAACACAATGATGTTCCTTTAATTGAAGCGCAGATCAATCCGGAGGTTTTGAAAGAGGCAGAGGAAGTTTTTGTTACTAATGCGATAACCGGAATACAATGGGTTATGGGCTACGGCAGAAAGCGCTATTTTAATGAAGTTTCCAAGTTTTTAAGCGGGAAATTGAATTTACAGCTATCTTAGATTTTCCAATCTGGTGTGCAAATGTTTGCTGCCTATCTTAGACTTAGGATAGGACAGGTGTAATTGCACGCTCGGGTTGTGCTTTGCTTTAGGCCGCCCTCCTGCCGCAGTGATGCCGCCCTGAGGCCGCCTTTTCCTAGGAAATAGGCGGCCTCAGGGCGGCATCAGGGCCGTCAGATTGCAGCAACACTCAAACCCAGGTAACAGCAAGGTGTAAGAGGAGCATTATATAGTTCACTTAAGTATTATTGTATGGATTTTTAATGCCGAAGGCTTTTATTATAAAATTAACTTGCATAATAAAGTTGACAACTGTAACTTTACAGTTTACATAAGGTATGATTAAGAGTTTTAAGCATAAAGGCCTTAAGCAACTTTGGGAGCATGGTAAAGTAAATAAGCTCCCGGCCGAACATATTAGGCGTATCGAAATAATGCTAGAGATTATCGATGCAACCCAAGAAGTGCCAGAGGACTTTGGGGCTTTTCCAAATTGGAATATCCATAAGCTTTCAGGAGACTTGAATGACTTTTGGAGCGTGAAGGTAAACAAGAATTACCGGATCATATTCCTTTTTGATGGCCAACATGCTTATGACCTTGACTACATAGATTACCATTAAGGAACAATGTCATGAAAAGAACAATGCGATTTATCCATCCGGGCGAGATACTTCGAGAAGAAGTAATTAACGCCAATGACCTGAGTGTGACTAAAGTAGCCGACCTACTAGGCATATCTCGTCAGACTTTAAATAAGATCATTCATGAAAAGTCTGACATCACCCCTGATATGGCTTTTAGGATTTCTAAAGTCTTTGGTGGAACAGCGGATATCTGGGCGAATCTGCAGACAAAGTACAATCTGCACCTAGCATCTATTAGAGCCAAGGAGCTGAACCTTAAACCGTTTGATTTTCACCAAACGGTTTAAGGTTATTTTCTCCTACGGAGGCTGCTTAAGAAGCCTTAGGGCGTGATCAGGGCAGTCCAAATCCATGACCCCCAAACCTGAGTAACAGCGAGTCATAAGGGGAGCATCACTTCATGTTAAATAATTATCGCCAACCAGTTAATTTACCCTTGAAGTTACGATACTACCAAAGTCAAAGTTACTATGGGTAAAATACAAATTTTAGCGGACAGCCAGAAACAAATAGTCGTCGTATCAGCAAGATTTTTGGGGAAATTTATATGGAGGTTTATCTTCGCAACCGCGA